>JAYWEB010000124.1:0-12703 GCA_043779575.1 Chthoniobacter sp.
CGGATGGTCGGACAAATTCGAGTATTTCGACAAAGGCACAATGGCCACGATCGGGCGGAACCGCGCCGTCGCCGACGCCGGGTTCATGCGCTTCTCCGGGCGGCTCGCGTGGTTCGCGTGGCTCTTCGTCCACATCATTTTCCTCGTCGGGTTCCGGAACAAACTGCTCGTCCTCATCAACTGGAGCATCGCCTACGCGACCTACGGACGCGGCGCGCGCCTCATCACCGGCCGGCACTGGGGAAATAAAGGCGGCGAGTCGTAGCCGCCAGCCGGAAAGCGAAAAGGACTGCCGTTGCCGGCAGTCCTTTCGGGAACAGCGTGGATGATCGCGGACGCTCAGCCGAGCAGGGCGAGCGCGGCTTTGATGGCGTTGAAATCGGGGAGGTCTTTCGGCGTCGGGGTCTGCTCGCTGTAGCGGATGACGCCCGCTTTATCGATGACGAACGCGGCCCGCGCCGCCGTGTCGCCCACGCCGGCGAGCATCGGGAAAACCACGTCGTACTGCTGGATCACCGCCTTGTTCAAGTCGCTGGCGAGGGTGATGCCGATGTTCTCCTTTTGCGCCCACGCCTCCTGCGCGAAGGGGCTGTCCACGCTCACGGCGATGATGTCGGCGTTCAGGCCGGCATAGGCGCTGAGCCCGCTGGAGACGGCGCACAATTCCTGGGTGCAGACGCCGGTGAAGGCGAGCGGGAAGAAAAGCAGGACGGTGTTTTTCTGGCCGAAATTGGCGCTGAGGACGACGTCCTTGAGCCCGTCGGCGGTTTTGGATTTGAGCGTGAAGTCGGGAGCTTGGGAGCCGATGGCGAGAGGCATGGAATTTAGGATTTAAGATTGAGGATTTAGGAAGTGAGTGGGTGCTCTTACGTTTTTGCGGCGGGGCGGTTCAAATACGAAATGGGAAAACTTTCAGCCGCGCAGGGTGGCCAGCGCGGCGTCGAGGGTGGCGCAGTCGGTGATGGAAAGGCAGGGCGTGCCTTTGCGGATGCGGTTGAGCAGACCGGCGAGGACGCCGCCGGGGCCGAGTTCGAGGAAGAGTTCGCAGCCAGCTTCATCGACCAGATACTCGATGGATTGCGTCCAGTTCACGGTGCCGGTGACTTGGTCCTGGAGGGACTCGCGGATCTCCGCCGGCGCGCGCACGGGGACGGCATCCACGTTGCAAATCACGGGGAAGCGCGGGGTGGCGAGCGCGGTTTTTTGCAGCTCCGCGCCGAGCTTGAGGTAGGCGGAATTCATCAGCCGCGAGTGGTAGGCGCCGGCGACGTTGAGCGTTTTCGCCAGGCGGATGCCGTGTTCTTTGGCGAGCGAAACGGCGAGCGCGACCTTCGAGCTTTCGCCGGAGATGACGATCTGGCCGGGGCTGTTGAGATTCGCGACATCCACATCGGTCTCGGCGGCGAGGGCGCGCACGGCGCTTTCATCCCCGCCGATCATCGCCGCCATGCCGCCGCTGTTTTGCTCGCAGGCGTCCTGCATGAAAAGGCCGCGCTGGGCGACGAGGCGCAGGCCGGTTTCAAAGTCGAAAGTGCCCGCCGCGGCGTGCGCGGTGAACTCGCCGAGCGAAAGCCCGGCGGCGGCGTGAATGGGGAAGTCGCCCAGCTCCGCGCGCAGCGCGGCGAGGCAGGCGAGGCCGTGGACGTAGAGCGCGGGCTGGCAGTTTTTCGTCTGCGTCAGCTCGTCTTCCGGCCCGGTGAAAGCGATGGCGCTGAGCGGCCGCGCGAGGATTTCGTCGGCGTGGGAGAAGAGCGCGGCGGCGGCGGGATATTTGGAGGCGAGGTCCTGGCCCATGCCGATGGTTTGGGCACCCTGGCCGGCGAAGAGGATGGCGATGCGTTGGTCTTTCATAAACTGGGATTCTGGAGTGACGGGGATGGCGCGGAGGAGATGAACCACAGATCACGCAGATGGCGCGGATGGGGAGGAGATATTGCGTGGGTCATGTCCAAGAATCATCTGCGAAATCTGCGAAATCTGCGGTGGCAAATGCGCTGCGGTCATCCGAGGTGCGTTCCGATGGAAATGAGGCGTGCGGCGCGGCTGGCGGCGCGTTCGAGAAATTCTGCGGCGCGGGTCATGGCGTTGTCCAGCGTCACGGGCTCGTCCACGATCCCGCAGGCGGCGTCAAAGAGCGCTTGCACGGCGGCGTCTTCCGCGACCGAGCCGGCCAGCGCGAGCACCGGTTTGCCGTGACGGCGCGCGAGCGCGGCGACACCCGCCGGGCCTTTGCCCTCCAGCGTCTGGCCGTCGATGCGCCCCTCGCCGGTGACCACGAGATCGCTCGCGGCGATGCGCTCTTCGAGGCGCAGCGTGGCCGCCACGAGGTCGAACCCCGAGCACACTTTCGCCCCGCAAAAACTCAGCAGTCCAAAGGCGATCCCGCCCGCCGCGCCCGCGCCGGGCGTGTCGCGGAAATCGCAGCCGAGATCCGTGGTCACGCAATCCGCGAGCGCGCTCAGCCCGCCCTCCAGCGCCACGACACCGCTGGCGCTCGCGCCTTTCTGCGGGCCGAAAACTTGCGCCGTCCCGCGCGGGCCGAGCAGGGGATTTTGCACATCGCACGCGGCGATGATCTCCGGCAGCTCCAGCGCGCCCGCCGCCTGGATGCGGGTGAGCGCGATGAGGTGGCCGGGCAACAGCGCCAGCTCCTCGCCGTCGCTCGTGAGAAATTCGTAGCCCAGCGCCGCCGCCATCCCCACGCCGCCGTCGGTCGTCGCACTGCCGCCCAGGCCCACGAGGATTTTCCGCGCCCCGCGCTCCACCGCGTGCCGGATGAGCTGGCCGGTGCCAAAGGTATTCGCCCGCAGCGGCGCACGCTCCGCGTTCGTCAGCCGCCAGAGGCCCGACGCCTCGCTCATTTCGATGACTGCGAGCCGCTCCGCCTCCACCCAGACGTAACGCGCCGCGACCTCGCGCCCGATGGGGTCCAGCGCCCGCGTTTCCACCCACCCCCCGCCGAGCGCCTGCCCCAGCGCCGCGGCGAAACCCTCGCCGCCATCCGCGATCGGCGCGCCCGTGATCTCCGCGTCCGGCCAGACCGCGCGCAGCCCGCGCGTGATCGCCGCCCCGGCCTCGACCGCCGTGAGCGAACCTTTGAATTTATCCGGCGCGACGAGAATTTTCATGGCCAAGGGGCGGGGAGCTTCGGCGGGAAAACCGGCGCTGACAAGCCGCAGGCCCGCTCCCGGTGAAAAAAGCGAATCACCAGTTATTTGTTCTTGCCCTTCCGTATGGCTGGGATAAAAAAACATCTGTGCAAACGCCGGAAAGAAATGCGTTAGAAGACGGAACCCGAGACACGCGACCAAGCGTCGGAGCGTCGATTCGCACCCGGGTGGTTTGTTAGGAAAAGCGAGTTTATTCGCAGTGGGTGCGGCGGTCTGAGCGAGGAGTGGATGATGAATGGACCGACTCTGCACGCGATTCTCTTGCGGATGACGCTCATCGGCATCCGGCGGCAGAAATTCCCCTTCGACGACCAGACGCCGCTGCCCCCCCCGGCGAGGCCGAGACCCGCGAATACCAAGCCCGCGCCGTGGTCGGGGATGAGGAAGTGGGGCTGCCGAGTGACATCGTGGCGGTGACGTTTGCGGGGTAGGGGAACGGATCGCCAAACACCAATAATCTTACGACCAAATCAACCAACAGCAGCCATCCAAAAAAGATGAACAACACCGCCAAAAACCAAGCATCCACGAAAAGCTCATCCCGCTTCGTTCTCACCGCCAGCGCCGCCGTGCTCTGCGCGTTCACCCTCACCTCCGCGCACGCCGACATCTTCGGAAGTGGAGGCAATACCTTCACGATTGATTTCGTGACCATTGGCAACCCCGGCAATGCCAATGACAGCGGGACGACGGGGCTCTACTCCTCGCCGTATGGCGGGGTGGGCTACACGTTTCAAATTGGGACGTATGAGATCAGCGGGGACATGATCGACAAGGCGAACACATTGGGCGGACTGCTGATCACGAGGGACCCGATAGCTACTGTGAGCATGCCGGCGCTCGACGTGAGTTGGAATGCGGCGGCGCGGTTTGTGAACTGGTTGAATACGAGCCAGGGGTATTCGGTGGCGTATAAATTCACGCTCAATCCCGGCGATGTCGGCTACGTGAGTAATACAGAAGCCAACGCTGACCTTGTTCTATGGACGCCGAGCGATGCGGGTTATGACGCGGGGAACCTGTATCGCAACCGCAACGCGCATTACTTTCTACCGAGTGAGGATGAATGGTATAAGGCGGCTTTTTACAGCGGGAGCGGGACGACGTATTACGACTACGCGACTGGGAGCGACACGATTCCAACGCCAGTAGGGAGCGGGACGGGTGCGGGGACGGCGGTGTACGATGGGGTTTCCCCCGCAGATATCACGCAGGCGGGAGGCCTGAGCCATTACGGGACGATGGGGCAGAATGGGAACGCTTGGGAATGGACCGAAAGTGCTTTTGATGGGACAAATGATTCCTCGTCCGAGTATCGCGCGTACCGCAGTGGCAGCTTTCCCTACGGCGAGAACTTCATGCGCTCTGGGTTTCGCGACGGCATCGACCCCACGGAGCCGCTAAGCGATATGGGATTCCGTATTGCGAGCGTCCCTGAACCGTCGACTGCGGTGCTGCTGCTGGGCGGCGGCGCGCTCCTCGCCCTCCGCCGCCGGCGGAGCCCCGCCGGAGCCTGAAGCCCCGCGCTGCACCCCGCGCCCGCCCTTTTCCCCACCGCCTCCCCGGCCCCGCGCCGGGGAGGCGGTTTGGCTTTACGCCCGCCGATGAACGCGGTTAAAGCCGCAGCCACTGGCGCAGATGTCCGTCGAGCGTGGTGCGATCGCGGCTGGAGAGGCGGCCCACGATTTTCAAGACGAGCGAAGATTCCACAGTGGCAAGCTGGGCTTTGACTCCGCTCGGGACATTGAGCCCAGAGGAGCGCCAGTCCGCGAGGGGAAATGCGGTGCCGGCGAGCTGCGAAGTGAGCGGGACGACGAAAAGATCGCCAGGATAACTGCCGAAACCGACGACGACCGCCGGGCGGACTTTCCGGCTGCTCAAATCCGTGAACGGAATGGGCAGCAGGACGAGGTCATCGCGCGAGCAGTTCATTGAAAACGTCGTCGGCGTCGTTTTCCCACACGGCGCGCAAACGGCGCTCGGATTGGGCCAGCCAGGCGGCGCGCTCGGCGTCGTTTTCCAAAGTCTCCACCGAAACCATGACGCGGGTGTGCTCCGGCAGATGGAGCGGCTGGAGCGGACGCAGCAATCCGTCTTCGTAGATGGCTTCGACGGCGGTGGTCATGGGCGCACGCTAGGCGGCGCGATGGGCCTTGGCAACAGTGCTTTGGCTCCCAGTGCTTTGGCTCCCGCCCTTTCCTGACCGCATCGCCGGCCCCCGCGCCGCGGAGGTGGTTTGGTTTTTTTCCGCGAGGTTTTGGAGTGTGCCTGTCCTCTGGCGCTTTCGGGGCGCGCGCGGTTACGGCGCGCGGCCCCGCGCCGACTGCGCACGCTCTCCCAAAGCAGCGGAGCACCTCCGCTCTCCAAAACGCTGACGCGCCGAGCCAGGTTGCTATGATCCATCGTGCGGTTCTGCGGCGTCACCCGCTGGCGCGGCGCTCGCGGAAAAAACTTTGCAACAGGCCGGCACATTCGTCGTGGCGGACGCCGCTGGTGATCTCGCAGCGGTGGTTGAGCTGGGGGTGCTGGAGGAGGTTCAGGAGGCTGCCGCCCGCGCCGTCTTTCGGGGAGAGGCAGCCGAAGACGACCCGTTTCATCCGCACATGCACGAGCGCCCCGGCGCACATGGGGCACGGCTCTTTGGTCACGTAGATCTCGCACTCGTGGAGCCGCCAGTCGCCGATCACGCTTTCGGCCTGGGTGATGGCGATCATCTCGGCGTGGGCGGTGGCGTCTTTGAGCGTCTCCACCTGGTTGAAAGCGCGGGCGATGATCTGCCCGCGATGCACGATCACGGCCCCGACCGGCACCTCCTCGCAGGCCCACGCGCGCCGGGCTTGGCGGAGTGCCTCGGCCATGAAAAAAGTGTCGCTCTGCAAATCAATGAAGTCGTCCATGAAGGCGGCGAAATTCTGGTTGCGCCGCTGGGGAATCAAGCTATTACTCCCCTCCCTTTTCCAAAAAACCGCAACTTACTATCGCCATGAACATCATCGACAAGATCAACCAGGAACAAATGAAGAAGGATGTCACGGCCTTCAATGTGGGCGACAGCGTGCGCGTCCACACCATCGTCAAGGAAGGCGAGAAAGAGCGCGTGCAGATTTTCACGGGCATCGTCATCGGGCGCAAAGGCACGCTCCTGAACGCGAGCGTCACGGTGCGCCGGATCAGCTACGGCGAAGGCGTGGAGCGGGTGTTCCCGATTCACTCGCCGCGCATCGCGAAGATCGAAGTGGAAACCGCCGGCACTGCGCGGCGCGCGAAGCTGAACTATCTCCGCAACCGCAAGGGCAAGAGCGCCATGGCGGTCCGCGAGAAAGTGGCGAACAAACGCTAGTGGCACCGCGCCGCAAGACGCACTGCCATGAAGTGCAGCCTTGATCACGAGCGCGCTCTCCGGCGGCAGGGATTTCCGCGGGTCGTCGGGATCGATGAGGCCGGGCGGGGGCCGCTCGCGGGTCCGGTGGTCGCCGCCGCCGTGGTGCTGCCGGACGGCTTTCACCACGCCGATCTCGACGACTCGAAAAAACTCACCGCCCGCCAGCGCGAGAGCCTTTACGCCGAACTGACCGCCCGGGCGGACGTCCAGTGGGCGGTGGCCGTGGTCGGGGCGGATGAAGTGGACCGGCTGAACATCCTCGAAGCCACCCACGAGGCCATGCGCCGCGCGGTCGGCGGGCTGGTGCCCGATCCCGATCACGCGCTGATCGACGGCCTGCCGGTGCTCCCGTTCCCGATTCCGCAGACCGCGCTCGTCGGCGGCGACGGGCTCAGCTTCAGCATCGCCGCGGCCAGCGTCATCGCGAAGGTTACGCGCGACCGCATCATGGTGGAAATGGACGCGCGCTATCCCGACTACGAATTTGCGCAGCATAAAGGCTATGGCACCGCGCTCCATCTGGCTAAGCTCCGCGCGCATGGGCCTTGTGCGATTCATCGGAAATCTTTTTCCCCCGTTCGGCAGGCGGTTCTCCCGCTCGCCTGAGTCGGGCGAAAACGCCGACCAGTGGCTCGGGCGCGAGGGGGAGCGGCTGGCCGAGCGCCACCTGCGGCGGAACGGCTACAAGATTCTCTACCGCAACTTCCGCGCGCCGCACGGCGGCGAGGTCGATCTCGTTTGCCGCGACAAATCGTGCGCCACGCTGGTCTTCATCGAGGTCAAAACCCGGCGCGGCCTCGGCTACGGCGCACCCGCCGAGGCGGTCACGCGCGACAAGCAAAAGCTCATCGCCCGCGGCGCCCTCGCCTGGCTGCGGCTGCTGGACCACCCCGACATCCTCATCCGCTTCGACATTGTGGAAATCGTCATCGAGGACGAGCGGCCGGTTTTCAACGTCATCAAGGACGCCTTCAAACTGCCGGAGCCGTATCTTTACTGATCCCTGGCGGATGACTGCGCGGGGCCGCGCTACTGCACCGGGGCCAGCAGGCGGGCGACGCGCACTTTCAGGCGGAACCAAAAGCCCGCGTTGTCGAGTTCGTGGGCGGCGGCGGGGGTGCTGTCGGCGAAGTCGCGGGTGAGCATGTCGGCGACCTGCTGGGCAAAGGCGTGCTCGTAGAAAACCATGGTGATCTCGAAGTTTAGGCGGAAGGAGCGGTTGTCGAAATTGGCGGTGCCGATGGCGCAGTAGTCGTCGTCCACGAGCATGACTTTCTGGTGCATGAGGCCGCGGCGATGGCGGAACCAGCGGATGCCGAGCATCTCGGTTTCGCGGAGGTAGGAGAAAGCGGAGAGTCGCACGAGGGCGTTGTCGGGTTTCTCCGGGATGAGGATGCGCACGTCCACGCCGCGGAGTGCGGCGAGCTGGAGGGCGGAGATGAATTGCTCGTCGGGGACGAAATACGGGCTGGCGATCCAGAGCCGCTTTTTCGCGGAGTGGATGGCGTGGAGGAAAAAGAGCGTGGCGGTTTCCAGCTCATCCGCCGGGCCGCTGGGCAGGCAGAGCGCGCCCACGCAGCCGCCGTGCGCGCCGGTTGGTTTCCAGTTGAGGTTTTCCGGGGACTCGCCCGTGGCCCAGAGCCAGTCCTCCAGCCACGCCACTTGCACGCACTGCACGACCGGCCCCTCGACCTGCACGTGGGTGTCGCGCCACGGGCCGATTTTCGGGTCGAGGCCGAGGTATTCGTCGCCCACGTTGTGCCCGCCGACAAAGGCCATCCGCCCGTCCACGATGACGATCTTGCGGTGGTTGCGGAAGTTGATCTGGAGACGGTTGGCCGGTCCCTTGGTGGTGTTGAAAGGTGCGATCCGCACCCCGGCGGCGCGCAACCCGGCGCAGTAGCCGCGCAGTCGGCCGCTCCCGACTTCATCGTAAAGCACCATGCAGCGCACGCCGGCCCGCGCCCGCTCGATGAGCGCGTCGCGCAGCCGGCGTCCGAGGCCGTCCTCGCGAATGATGTAAAACTGCACGAGCACATATTCTTGCGCCGTGGCGATGGCGGCGAAGATGGCGGCGAAGGTGGCCGCGCCGTCGATGAGCAGTTCCGCGCGGTTGTGGGCGGTGAAAGGGAGTTTCGCCAGCCGCTCGAGGAGCAGCTCCTCCTGCCGTCCGGCTTTGGTCTGCATGCGCTGCCGGTCGAATTCCTCGGCGAGCTGCCGCGCGACGGCGCTCGTCTTCAGCACCTCCGCGCGCCGCGCCGTGACGTAGCCCGCGAATTTCGTCCGCCCGAAAATCCAATACGCCGGCACCGCCACCCACGGCAGCGCGATCAGCGACGCCGCCCACGCGATCGCGCCCTGGGCGGTGCGCGTTTCCATGATCGCTTTCACGGCGGTGAGAAACCCGGCCACCTCGGCGGCGAACACAACGATACTGAACAGGGTGGGGGAGGTCATGCGGGAGACGTTGGTTAGCAGGCGGGCACCGGGGCGCGCGAGGATTTTGGGAGGCGGCGCGCGGGGCGGGCGCTGAAATCCTCGCCAGCGCGGCGGGGTTGCGGCACGAATCGCGGGATGCTCGACCCGCAATCCGCTCTCCTGCTCGCCGCGGCCGGATTGGCGGCGGGCTTTGTGGATGCCATCGCGGGCGGCGGCGGCCTGCTCACGGTGCCGGCGCTCCTGGCGGTGGGGCTGCCGCCGCCGATGGCGCTCGGCACGAATAAGCTGCAATCCGTCTGCGGCACGGCGCTGGCGGCGGTGAGCTACGGGCGGGCGGGGCTTTTTTCGTGGGGCAAACTGGCGGGCGGGATCGTCATTACGGCGCTGGCGGCGGCGGCGGGTGCGGGCGCCGTGCTCCACCTCCAGCCGGATTTCCTGCGGCGGATCATCCCCGTGCTGCTGATCGGGATCGCCGCTTACTTTTGGTGGAAACCGGAACTCGGCGGCACCGCGCGCGCGCCCCGGATGCGGAGGGCGTGGTTCGCGTGGGTCTTTGGCGTCGGGCTGGGATTCTATGACGGCTTTTTCGGCCCCGGTGCGGGCTCGTTCTGGATGGTCGCCTGCGTGCTGCTCGCTGGGCTGGATCTGCGCGCCGCAGTGGGCCACACGAAGGTGATGAACCTCGCGAGCAACGCCGGCTCGCTCGTCGTCTTCCTCACGTGCGGGCAGGTCCACTTCGAGATCGCCGCGGTGATGATCGCGGGCCAGCTCATCGGTGCGCGGCTCGGCTCCGGCCTCGTCATCCGGCGCGGGGCGAAGTTTGTGCGCCCGGCGTTTCTCCTCGTGGTCCTGCTCCTCGCCGCGCGGCTGGTCTGGCAGCAGTGGGCCGCCGCTTCGGCTCAGTAGGTCTGCAGGTGCCCGCCGGCGGTTTCGGGTCGGTTGCTGTATTTGATGGTGGGGGCGTCGCCGGAATACAGGTGGGCGGTGGACTTGGGTGGGCGGTGGGCGCAGGCGGGGAGGAGCACGGTGGCGAGGAGCAGGAGGAGCGCGGTCTTTTTCATGGGCCGGAGCGTAGCGGCGAAATGGGGGGAGTCGAAGGAAAGTCCGATCACCTCCCGAGGCCACCCGCGGGGCAGAATGGGATTGCGCGGCGGGGCGATTCGTGGGACTTAGGGCGACCAATCCATGTGGGATATTTCACCGCCTCGCCAACGTTTCTACCGTCGTCCCTGGTTCCTCGTGCCCTTCTGCCTGCTCGTGGCGGTCGGCCTGGTGGGCGGGGTTTATGTCCTGGGTGAAAAGGGGAAGCTGGAGGCGAAAGCGGCCACGTTTGACTACTCGCGGCTGGAGGCGATGGAGTCGGCCACTGTGATCTACGATCGCAACGGCGTGGTCCTCGGGCGGATGTTCACGCAGAACCGCGACCAGGTGAAGATCGACCAGCTCTCGCCGGCGCTGCTGAAGGCGGTGGTGGCGGCGGAGGACGCGCGCTTTTACCAGCACCACGGGGTGGACTACCGGGGCATCGTCCGCGCGGTGGTGAAGAACTACCAGTCGGGAAAAAAGATGCAGGGCGCGAGCACGCTGGCGCAGCAGCTCGCGCGCAATACTTTCCCGGACATGCTGCCGCCGCAGGAGAAGAGCTACCAGCGCAAGCTGCTGGAGCTGGCGGTGGCGCAGGAGATCGAGAAACGGTGCGACAAGCAGAAAATCCTGGAGCTGTATTTGAACCGGGTGTTTTTCGGCAGCGGTTTCTATGGGGCCGAGGCGGCGGCGCGCGGGTACTTTGGCAAACCGGCGCGCGACCTCACGCTGTCGGAGGCGGCGATGCTCTGCGGGCTGTTGAAAAGCCCGAGCAATCTCTCGCCGTGGAAGAACCGGGAGCGGTGCATCGAGGCGCGGAACTACGTGCTCCAGCGGGCCATGGAAATCGGGCTCATCACGGCGGAGGAGCGCGAAGAGACGCTCAAGCAGGACATCGTGGTGAAGAACCGGCGGCCGATTCACCAGGAGTCCTACGCGGCGGACATGGTGGCGCAGCAGGTGGCGCTAAAAGTGGGGCGGGACAGCGCGGTGAGCGATGGCTACCGGATTTACACGACGATTGATTCCGGGCTGCAAAAGACGGCGGAAAAGGCGATGCAGGAGCAGCTCGACGCGGCGGAGCGGCACGAGGGTTTCGAGGGGCAGACGGCGGCGAAATTCGACAGCGAACTGAAGCAGCATCAGCGGCAGGCGGCGGCGGCGGACGCGGAGCCCGAGGCGAGGCTGGTGCCGGAGTATTTGCAGGGCGGGGTGGTGGTGCTGGACAATTCCAACGGGGGGATCCTGGCGCTGGTGGGTGGGCGCGACTTTGCCCACAGCCCGTACAACCGCGCGACCTCGGCGCGGCGTCCGGCGGGCACAGCGTTCAAGCCGCTGGTTTATGCGGCCGCTTTTGAGAAGGGGATGTTTCCCGGCACGATGCTCAAGGACTCCGTGATGGATAACCGGCAGGTGATGATCGGTGGGGAGTCCGGCATCCTCGGCGAGTGGGGGCCGGAGCGCGTGGACAATAAATATGAAGGCAACATTTCCGCCCGGACGGCGCTGGTGAAATCCAAGAACGCCGCCACGGTGCGCCTCGGCATGATGACCGGGATCGATAGTGTCATCGAGCTTTGCGACAAGGCCGGGCTGGCGCACGTCGTCGGCAAGGATGAAAAAGGCAGAGACGTGCTCAACCTCCGCCGCTATCCCGCGACCTTTCTCGGGAGCAGCGAAGTCACGCTCATGGACCTGACGCTGGCGAACACGATTTTCCCGAACGGCGGCTGGCGTCCGGAGAAGCCTTTCATCATCAGCAAGATCGAGGACAAGACCGGGCGGGTGGTTTACCGCGCCGAGCGGAAAAAGGTGCAGGTGGTGAAGCCGTCCACGGCCTACGAGATCAATACCTGCCTCGCGGAAGTGCTGGAGCGCGGGACGGCGGACAAGACCTACACGGAGCTGGGGATGAAGAAGTTCCCGCTCGGGGGGAAGACGGGGACGGCCTACAATTTCACCGATGCGTGGTTCATCGGATATTCGAGCGCGGTGACGTGCGGGGTGTGGGCGGGCTTCGACAAGCCGCGCACGCCGATTTACCGCGGCGCCTTTAGCAATGAGATCGCGCTGCCCATCTGGGCGGGCGTGATGAAAGCAACCTTCGCGGCCTACAACCCGAAGGATTTTCCGCCGCCCAAGGGCATCATCCGGTGCGAGATTTGCAGCGCCTCCGGTCAGCTCGCCACGGATAAGTGCGTGGAATTCATCGAGAACAAGGACACCGGCGAGAAGGTGAAGCGGCGCACGACGTATCTGGAAATTTGCACGGAAGAGCAGGCGCCGCGGGAGGGCTGCAGTGTCCACGGCGGCGGGGTGGCGTTCATCAAACCGGTGGTAGCCGGCGAAATTCCGCGGGCCGTTGCGGCGGTGGATGTTTCGACCATCCAGCCGGTGGCGATGAAAGCGCCGACGGTGCTGGGCAATGACCCGTATCATTCCAGCCAGTCGATCAAGAACGCGGTCGCCATGGGCAAGCTCATCGGGCAGTTCGCGCCCGTGGACAGCTCGGTGACCATCCCGGCCGTCGCCCCGGCCCCCGTCGAGGCCGCTCCCGCCGAGCCCGAGGTGCGCCGCGCGGAGGCGGTGCGCCCGATGCAGCAGCAGCCGGTGATCGACACCACGATCA
>JAYWEB010000125.1:0-12655 GCA_043779575.1 Chthoniobacter sp.
CGGTGAACCTCTACGACGGCCCCGACGGCGCGCTCTACATCGCCGACATGGCGCGCGGCATCGTGCAGCACGTCACCTACCTCACGCCTTGGCTGCGGCAGCAGTATGTGGAGAGAAAGCTCGAGCAGCCACTCGATCAGGGCCGCATCTGGCGGGTGGTGCCGGATGGAAAACGCGCGCCCGTGGTGAAACTCTCAAAGCAGACACCGAAGCAGCTCGCGGAGTTCCTGCTAAGCGACAACGGTTGGATTCGCGACACCGCCCAGCGGCTGCTCGTGGAGGACGGCGGCACGGCGGTCGCGCCGCTGCTGAAAACGTACGCCACCACCGGGCCGACCTTGAGCAGTGCGCCTCGCATTGCGGCGCTGTGGATGCTCGACGCCTTGGGACAACTGGACGCGACGACGCTCGCGAACGGGATGACCGATACGAGCGGGAAGGTCCGCGCCACGGCCCTCCGCAGCGCCGAGCCGCTGGCGAAAAAGGACGCGGCGTTCGCGGAAAAAGTCTTCGCGCTCGCGAAGGACAAAGACGCCGACGTGCAACTCCAGCTCCTGCTTTCGCTCGGCGAAATCGGCGGCGCGAAAGCCGACGCCGTCATGGCCGAGGTGCTCACCGCCAACGTCGAGAATCCCCTCGCCCGCACCGCCGCCATCTCCGGCCTGCGCGGGCGCGAACTGGAATTTCTGCAAGCCCTCCTCGCTACGTCCGAGTGGACTAAGACCTCGCCCGGACGCGAAACCGTCGTCACCCAGCTCGTCCACTGCGTCCTCCAGGAGCGCAAGCCCGAGCGTCTCGCCGCGCTCCTCACCTTCGCCGCACAGCCGCGCCAAGCCGCCTGGCAGCAGCTCGCGCTGCTCGATGCCCTCACGCCGTCGAAGAAATCCAAACCCCTGAAACTCGCCGCCGAGCCCCCGGCGCTCGCCGCGCTCGCCGCTTCCCGCGATGCCGAAGTGCAGAAGCGCGCCGCGAAAATCGCCGCGCTTTTCACCTGGCCCGGCAAGCCCGGCGAGACGCCCGAGGTCCAAGCCCCGCCGCTCACCGCCGGGCAGCAGGAGTTCGTCGCCAAAGGCGCGGCCATCTACAACACCGTCTGCACCGCCTGCCACCTCCCGCAGGGCCAGGGGCAGGAAGGTCTCGCCCCGCCGCTCGCCGGTTCGGAGTGGGTCAGCGGCCCGGAATCGCGCCTCATCCGCATCGTCCTCCACGGCGTCGGCGGGCGCATCGCCGTGGCCGGAAAAGACTACACGCTTTCCATGCCCGGCCTCGGCGCCGCGCTCGCCGACGAACCCGTGGCCCAGGTGCTCAGCTACATCCGGCGCTCCTTCGGCCACGAGCAGCCCGTCGTCGAAACTGCCACCGTCACCAAAACCCGCGCCGCCAGCAAAGACCGCGGCGCGGAATGGACGGCGGAGGAGCTGGAGAAATACGAGTAGCCGCGGTGCCCTGCGATCCCGGCAGCAACCGCTACGGAAGGCGCTTGGTAAAGTGAAGCACCCAGCCTTTGATTCCAATGTGTTTTTGCGCTTGCGGACCGCGGGCGATGAGTGCAGAAAAGAATCGCGTTGGACGGCCTTTTGATTGATGCAGGCTCCCCGGTGCGAATTTCCCTATGAAAACCATCACCTCGAACTTCCGTGTAGCGATATTGGCTTCGCTGGCAGCGATCAATTGCCTTGCAGCGGCACCGGCCAGTCCCCTCAAAATGGACGCAATTTCCATCAATGCCGGGCAGGTCTATGTCATCGGTAACAGCACCAGTTTGGCACTGCCACAACCCTTGGTGCTTCAGGTCGGTACCCTCAGTATTGCCAGCACCGGTTTCCTCGATCTCCAAAGCAACGTGCTGATTGTCCAATCGACACCGTTCAGCACGGTTTATGGCTACGTGGTCAATGGCTTCGGCGGGGGGACTTGGCTGGGAAATTCGGGCCCTCCGGGAACCGGAGGGGGAATCGGATGCAGTACTGCGGCGGATGATCCCACGGGAATGACAGCTTTGGGCATCATCAACAATGCGGAAGCTCATTACACCGTGTTTGAGGAAGTTAGCTTGACCCTCGGGACAGAATCTTTGGTGAAGTACACATACTACGGCGACGCGAATCTTGATGGCGATGTCGATGCGGCGGACTTCGCGCTGATGGGGACAGGTTCCGGGTGGTATCATGGTGATTTCAACTACGACGGCGCAGTGGACGCATCCGACTACTATTTGTACAACTTCAGTTCCGCGGCCTTGCACCCCACCCCTGAGCCAACCACCGCTGCGCTTGTCTTCGGTGGGGTCGCTTTCCTTGTCTCTCGCCGCCGTCGCAACGGTGCGACGCCATCCACCACGAGGAGTTTTCCAACAAGCGGCTAGCGCCCCGGCGGCGGCGGCATCACGAGCTGGTCGAAGAGGAACGCGAGGACGTCGGCCTTTTGCGCGATGCGCTCGCTGAGGGCGGTGCCGCTGCCGTGGCCGGAGGCGGCGCTGAAGCGGGCGAGAATCGGGTGGCCAGAGGCGGTGGCGGCTTGGAGGCGCGCGGTCATTTTGCGGGAGTGCGCGGGGTTCACGCGGCCGTCAGTTTCTCCGGCGAGAAAAAAGACGGCGGGATATTTCACGCCGTCCGCCACGTGGTGGACGGGCGAATAGGCGTGGAGGGCGCGGAACTGCGCGGGGTCTTTCACGGTGCCAAATTCGGTGACGTTGAAAGCGCCGTTCGGGTCCAGCTCCACGCGCAGCATGTCGAAGATGCCGACGTGGGCGACGACGGCGCGGGCGAGGTCCGGGTGCTGCGTGAGGAACGCGCCCATGAGCAGCCCGCCATTGCTGCCGCCTTCGACGGCGAGCTTTTCCGGGCGGGTGTAGCCGCGCTCGATGAGGTGGCGCGCGCAGGCGGCGAAGTCGTCGAAGACGGTCTGCTTGCGCGTGAGATTGCCGGCGAGGTGCCACGCCTCGCCGTATTCGCCGCCGCCGCGCAGGTTGGCGATGGCGATGACGCCGCCGCGGTCGAACCACAGCCGCTGGGAGAAGTCGAAGCCGGGCCGCATGCTGTGCCCGTAGCCGCCGTAGCCGGTGAGCAGCGTGGGGTTCGAGCCGTCGAGTTTCACGCCTTTGCGGCGCAGGATGCTGACGGGGATTTTCACGCCGTCCTGGCTCACCGCAAACTCGCGCACCGCTTCAATGTCGGAGAAATCGACCGGCGAAGTGTTGGCGAGCGCGGTCTTCTCCGGCGGGGCGGGAGCGGCTCCGCGCGGGTCGTAGAAATACCACGCGGACGGCTGCGTGAAGCTGGCTTCGCGGAAAAGGATGCCAGCATCCGCGCCGTCGCCCGTCTCCAGCACGACGACCTGCCCGACACTCGAAGCCGTCGGCAGCGGAAGCTCGCGTCCGCCTTTTCCATCCAGCCCGAACTGCCGAATCCGCGACGGCCCGCCCAGCAGCTCGGTCACGAAAAGGCTGCCCGCGGTCGTGGTGATTCCCTCGATCACCGCCTCGCCCTCGGGCACGATCACCTCGGCCTCGGCCAGCGCCTTCGAGCCGTCGCTCGGGAGGCGGAGAATTTTTCCGCGCGCCGCGCCCTGCACCGAGCGGAGGAAAAGCGTCGCGCCATCGGCCGAGATGACGACGCGCTTCACGCCGTCCGCGAACCCCGCGAGCTGCCGCCACGGCGCGGCGTCGCCCGCGCGCAGGTCGCGCAGGTAGTGCGCGTACTCGCCACCGTCGCCGTTCGCCACCATCGCGAGCAGCCAGCGGCCATCGGCGGAGGCATCGAGGTCGATCTCGGCGATGCGGGGAAACTCGCGCCCCGCGGAATACACGTCGGCGCTGACCGGGGTGCCGAGCCGGTGAAAGTAAATCTGCTGGAAGAAATTCAGGTCCGCGTCCGGGCGCTCACCCTGGTGCGGGTAGCGGGTGTAGAAAACCGCCTGGCCATCCGGCGTCCACGCCGCGCTCCCGCCGCCGGTCGGATACTGCACGCGCGGGATGGCGTCGGGCAGACGCTCGCCAGTTTCCGTCCGGTAAAAATGCAGCGTCCCCTCCTCGCTGCCGTGCTCGGAAAGGCAGACCGCGAGCAGCTTGCCGTCCGGCGACGGCACGAACCAATCCAGCGCGACCTGGCCCTTCGGCTCGATCTCGTTCGGATCGAGCACGACCTTTTCCGACGCCAGATCGTTCGCCGAGGCGAGCGTGACGAGCAGGCTCTGCTGCTTGGGCGGCTGGAATTTCAGCGCGAAAAGCCGGCCCGGACGCGAGACCAACCCGCCGTACGACGGCGTCACTTTCGCGTAAAGCTCGGTCAGCCGCGCCGCGCTGCCGGCGCGATCCGCGAGGGCGTCGAGATGCGCGCGGGCGTGGCCGTTCTGCGCGTCCGTCCAGGCTTTCACCGCCGGCGTCCCCGTCTCCTCCAGCCAGCGGTAATCGTCCACGACCTGCACGCCGTGATACTCATCGGTGACGGGTTTCTTTTCCGACAAAGGCGGCGCGGAGTGGAGCGATATGGACATGGTGAGCATAAGGAAAAGCGGGGCGAAAACGCGGCGGTTCATGCCGGCGCGGAGGTCGCGGTGCGGGCGCGGCAGCATCAGCGCAGCACCTCGCAGCGGCCCAGGCGCACCACTTCATCCAGCCCTTCGCAGGTTCCGCGGATGTCCAGCGGATGGCCTTTTTGCACACGCCAGGTCGAGCCCTCGCCATCGGCCGTGGAGATGGCCAGCGTCACCGCGCCAAAGGCGTTCTTCTCCTCGCGAAAGCGAAAGGTGTTCGTCGAAAACGCGCACTGCACAAAGCCGCCGCCGCTCCCGCCGGTGAGGTAAATCTGATACGAGCGGGCGTCCGCCGGATCGACCCGGAAGCCGCTGATCGCCCCGCGCACCACGATCTTCTGGCCTTTGTAGGTCTTGTCCGCGCGGGCGCGATCCCCGGAATACGCGACCAGCAGCGTCTCCGCCGGCACCACCGTCCCCGCCTCGGGACGCGCCACCGGCACGTGGCTGTTTTGCAGTTTCTCGATCGCCGTCCGCACCGCCACGGCGTCATCGAGTTTGCCCGCCGTGGTCATGGATTTTTTCAGCTCGATCAGCTTCGGCAGCGCCTCCGCCACGACCTGCCCCACGAGTTCCTGCATCCTGACCACATGCTGGACCTGCATTTGGCGCAGCGCCTTCGGCTCCGGCACGTAATCGCGCTCGAAGAGCGAATGATCTTTCGCCACCCGCTGCCGCTCCGCGCGCACCGCCAGCGCGCCCTCCAGATCGGCGGCTTTTTGCAGCGTGGCCTGCAGCTCGGCCAGCGCGTCGTCGTATTTGCCGAGCACGTCCCGCCGCACGCTCGCGATCTTCTCCTCGCACTTCAGCGCCTCGGTCTCGCCGAGGTTCACATTTTGCGCCGGCAGCGGGGTGGAAAGCGCGAGCGTGAGCGCGGCGAGGGTGGAGAAAAACGGGCGGGGCTTCATGGAGAGGGTGTGCTTATGGCATGGCCGATCACTTTTGTCCGGTCACAACTTTGCGAAACCCGTCGAGGTAGCCGTCCACGAATCCCCGCTGCCACCGCTCCGTCCGCGCCGCATCCAGCCCCGCCTCGGCGCGGGCGATCTCCTCCGCTGCTGAGGGCGGCGGCATCTTCGCCCCGACCTTGCCCGCACCCAGGCCCTTCGCGTAGCCCGCTTCGTAGCCTTCTTCAAAAGGGCGCGTCTCCACCGGCACCGCGCGCACTGCGGGCGGCGGCTCCGCTTTCACCTCCGGCACCGCGACGCGCTCCGGCGCGCGCGCCGCCTCCGGCGTTTTCCCGCACCCGGCCACCGCCACCGCCAGCAGCGCCAGCCCGAGACGCCGCTTCACGGTGCCACCTCCCCCGCCGGGCCACCCGTCCACTCGCGCGCCTTGGCATCGAATTTCATCGGCACGCGCCAGCCCTGGTCGTTCGTCTGGCCATTGGCGCCCGTGACCTCGCCGCGCACCGTCACCACCGCGCGGTCCGGCGGTTGCAGCGCCACCTGGGCGCGCTCGAGATCGCCGAAAAGCACCACGCTCCCCTTGGGCAGCGCCGTGTTTCGCACCACATCCCGCGCCCGCCAGTAGGCCGCCGGTGCGGTGTAGGCGTGCTGGTTCGTCTCGCGCCAGCCCTCCAGCGTGATCGGCCCGAAAATCCGCACCAGAACCGCCAGCACCAGCAGCGCCGCCGCCGCGATGCCCGGCTTGATCCACGGGTTCGGCACCTCGCGCACCAGCACCAGCTCCGTCACCGGCTGCCACTGCTCCATGCCCTCCCGCCAGTAGAGCGTCTCCCGCTCGATCAGGCCCGAATTCAGCATGTGGTCGATCTGCGGAATCGTGTACGGCCCGCGCTGCTCCCCCTGCACATGCACGTAAAAAACCTCGGGAGAAATCATGGAGCGGACATCGGAAATGAAGCGGCGAGCGTTCCACCGCCGCTCCGCTTTGACAAGCAACTCTCTCCTTTCCACCGCCCGCCAGCACCGCCGCGAAAAAATCCCGCAACAATCGCTAAAGCGCCCCGCCGCCCCGCCGATAGGTAAGCGACCACCAACGTCTCCAACCTTATGAAACCTCTCAATCTTCTCGTCCCGTTCCTGACCTTCTGCAGCGCCACGTCCTTCGCGCAGCCCAGCAGCGACGCTCCCGAAATTCCTGACGCCCTGACCCAGCCGCCGGCTCCCGCCGCCGGGAAAGTGGCCGCCGACCTCTTCTGGGTCGCCGACAGCCGGAAGATGGATGAATTCCTCGCCAAGGTGCAATTGCCCGAGCACAGCAAAGGCAAAGCCCTCATCGAGGTCCTGCCCGACACCCGCACCGCCTGGCGCGACTACGCCGCCGAAGCCCGCGCCTTCGCCCGGAAAAACCGCACCAGCGAGGCCGCCGCCCGGCTCGCTCAGATGCTGAAGCTCGCCGCCGTTTACCGCGCCTTTGGCGGGCTGGAAAACATGGTCCAGAGCGAGGAAATCCGGCACCTCGCCGGCCTCACCGCCGCAGAACTCGGCGCCCCGGTTTCCACCAAAATCCGCTCGCCCTACATCGAGAAAGACGCCGCGCAATGCGTCGCCGTCCTCGAAAGCAAGATCGGCGACGAGATGAACCTCATCTCACCCTCTTTCCGCAAAAACCTGACCCAGCGCGCCGTGGAAACCCACGCCCGCCTGTCCCTCGCGAGCAGCTTCGCAATCGCCGCGACGCCCTGAAAATGAACGCGGGCCCCGGCTGCCGCTACTGCCGCTGCGGCGGCACGCTCCGCCCCGGCACGCCACCCGCCGAGGCCCCTTGCGACGGCCGCTGCGCCTGTCCACCCCAGCCTCCCCAGGAAGCCGCCCGCCCCGCCTCCGGTGGCCGCGCACGGTTGCGCGGCCGCGCGTCTCCCTACCCCGCCGGACGCCGCCTCAGCCGCAGTCTTATTTGAGTTTGAAAATACGCAGTCATTCTGAACGGAGTTCCCGGCGGGCGGAGGCGGGCGGGAATGGAGTGAAGAGCCGAGTCCGCGAGACAGCGCGTGGGCGAAGGCGGGCGCAATCCTGACTGTAACGCGGGCGGAGGCGGTCTGGTGAAATGCGCGCCCGCAGCTCCGCACCGCCTCCGCCCGCTTACAGTCAGCGATCCTTCACTACGTTTCGCCCGCACCTTCGCCCCCGGCGAAACTCCGTTCAGGATGACGGCATTTTTTCAACCTGAGCCACTACCGAAAAAATCGTGCGCGAGATTCTGGCGAGCACTTCGCCCACCGCGACGGAGCCGTTCGCCTTCCGCTCCCCGGCCCAGCGCGTCCGATGATCTGTGCAAGCTCGGATGTTACCTGGTCGGCGCGCTGGCGGGAGCCGGCTGGCCGACGGTGCGGAGAGTGGGCTGGGTGGTGGCGGTTTCGATGGCTTTGATGGCGTCCTCGACCGCGCTGATGCGGCGGTAGTTGAGTGTGCCTTTGGGGAACTCGCCACGCGCGCACTGTTCGTTGAAGGTCACGATCAGCTCGCGCAGCCCCGGGATGGCTCCGCGGGCGGCGCTGCCAAACTTCACGAGCTCCTGCATGATTTCCCCGGTGCGGCGTTCGCTGCCATGACCGCCCTGGCTTTTGGCCAGCAGCACCCCGACGGCGATGGCTTCCTTGAAGTTATATTTCGTCAGGGCCTTGAAGCCACCCATGCGAATCTCGTTGCTAAACATGGTGTCCGCCGGGGCCGGGGCACTGACGGCGGCAAGGATGTCCGGGGCCAGCGCCACCACGTCCTCCAGCTTCAGCCGCCGGTCGAAAAACTCGCGGAGTTTGGCGCGGGCCATGCCATCGGCGTTGCGGGAGATGACCCGGATGGCTGGGTAGAGCAGCTTCGGGTCGGCGGCCAGGACCGCATCCGCCATGGATCCTTCAAACAAGGCCGCGGCGAGCTGGCCGTGGGCGAGCTGGATGGGATCGGCCCAGTTGATCGGGTAAAGCGGCTCGGCCGTCTGGACGACGGCCCGGAGGATTTCGGGGATGGCGGGTTTGGCCGCGCCACCCATCTTTTTGATGGCTTCCGCCGCCTTGAACCGCACCCAGCGGTCGGGGTTGGAAAGCTGGCGGACCAAGGCGGGCACGGCTTCGGCGCTCCGGAGGTCGCCGAGCGCCTGGCACGCTCCCTGGCTGACGTGCGCATCCTTGCCATCCGCCAAGGCGATAAGCTGGGAGACCATCGCTTTCCCCTCGGGGCGGCTGACCAGCTCATCCGCCGCCCAGCCGCGGACCACGGGCGACCAATCGCCAAACGCCGCCACGAGTTGCTGCGCGGTCATCTGCTTGCGGTCCAGGTCGAAGCGTCCCGAGGCGATGGCATCCGCCGCGTCCTTCTTACTCAGCCAGTTTGCCTGATTGGCATCCCGCCCGGTGATGAAGGTCTTTTTCAATGGCATGGCATAGGTCAGGACATAGCAGGCCGTCGGGCTCAAGCCGTTGTAACTGCTCTTGCCGTAGTAGGTGTTGTCGTCGGTCTTGCCGGCTCCGTATTGCTCGCTGCCGTCATAGGTGAACGACCCATCGGAGCGCCGCACGAGATCGAAGTGCCAGGAGGCTTCCTTCACGAACGCCGCCGCCGCCAGCGGTCCGCCCGCATTGGCGCCCAGCGCGCTCCACAGGTAACTGAAGCCCTGGCCGGTGTGTCCGCACTCGCGGCTCCGGTAGCCGGCGGTAGCCATCCTGGCAAAGAACTGCGTCTCCTTGGGCCGGTTGCCCTGAATGGCGAAAAAGACCGCCGTCATGGAACACTTGCCGTTGTTCTCATGGTAGGGCCAGGGCTCGTGTTCGCCGTAAGGGATGGCACCTTTGTCCACGTAGTAGCCGAAGAAATTCGAGGCCCGCACGATGGCGGCCTCGACCTCGGGATCTTTCACTCCGCACTTCTTACCCATGACGATGGCCAGATTGCCCACCAGTCCCGCCATGTTCACCGGGCCGTATGGCGGGATGGAGCCATGCAGCCGGCCCTCGGGCGAGGGCGGCGCGATGCCATGCCCGAAGGTGCCATACATGCTCTGACCCTTGGACAGCGTGACCGTGTATTCCTTGATCGCGGGCAGCACCTCCGGGTCGCCGGTGGCGAGGAAGTATTCGCAGAGAAAGAGATTCTTGTAGCCCCAGTCCCAGATCACGCTCCCGTCCTTTAGCTCCAGCTTCAGCGACGTCGGCCCGAGCTTGCGCGCGAAGGTCTGCAGCTTGGGCAGATACTCGGTCCGGCCGGTGGCGAGCAGCGCGAGGCCGTTGACCGCTCCCCACAGGTTGGTCCGCAGCTCCTCCTTCTCCAGCACCTTGCAGGCATCCTCAAAGATGCGCTTGGACTTGGGACAGTTGAAAGGCGCGGTGTCGCTGTAAGTGCCGATGACCGCCAGCTTGAGCTGCACCTCCTCGGTCTTGCCCGCCCGCCAGCGGGTCAGCTTTAGGACGCCATTGCTGGTTGCTTTCTCCGCTTCCTGGATCGCCACCGCGAAGCTCTTGCGTGCGTCATCGGCGAAAGGTTTCCCGCCCACACCGAGGATCACGTCATCCACTTTCATCACGCCATCCGCCGGCGACTTCACCCCCACATGCGTGACCAGAATCTGCCGGCTCGCCGCCGTGGTCCGCCCCTGTAAGCCGTCGAAGTGCGTGGCCGGCCGCGTGTAAATCCACCCGCGCAGCCCGGTCGCGCCGAGGTTGTAGGTCTGGTCGCGCTCCACGCCATCGGCGTTGCTCCCCAGCGTCAGATTCGGCGGTGTCTTCGGCGGCTCTTTGGCGAAAGCACCGGTCGTGAGCAGGGAGATGGCGAGGAGCGCGCTACGGACGATGGGGTGATGCATATTATGGCGTTGGTTTTCGAGATGAAGTGGTTCGCGTCCCGGTTTGTCACGCAGGATCGGGATGGGGCACGAATTTCCCCCGATCAACGCCGCGGCGCAAGGTCGCGGATGCCATCGCTGGTAGCGGCGGCGCTTTGGTCAAAAAGCGGGACGCGCCATCGCTACTGCCACTTCTGCACGCTCTGCTTGAGCACGTCGAAGGCGCTGGCGCGACCGCCGCGTGGCCCGAGTTCGTCCCGGAAATCTTCGACTTCGGTCTGCAATTTGGCGACGCGCGGGTAGGCGGTGGCGCCGCGGTTGGAACGGATCTGCTGGGTCAGGGTCCAGAGACCCTTGGGCATCTTCCAGTTCGCGTGCGGGGCGGTGGCGGCTTTCTTCTCGTCGGTCACGGTCGGCGTCAGCGTGAGGATGTGGTAGAGCAGGTCGCCGAGCGCGGCGATGTCCACGCGGACGTCGGCTTCGTAATGGTTGACGTTGCCTTCGCGGATTTTCCGGCCCTGCTCCCAGCCGGTGACGAGGACTTCGCCGTAGTCGCCGATGTGGATGTGCTCGGCGGTGAGGCGCCCGTGGACGATGCCTTCCGAGTGCGCAAAGGCGACGGCATCGCAAACCCCGTGGAAGGTCGTGAGCAGCTTCTTCAAGTCGAAGGCCACGAGGGCGCTCGATTTTTTCGCGCGCAGGTCGTCGAGGATCTTGGCCAGCGTGGAGCCTTTCATCGGCTTGGCCGTGTAGAAAGCGCGGCCCGTTTCGTCGATGCTCAGTTCGTGCAGCGGCTGGATGTTCGGATGTTCGAGGCGGCCGATCATCTGGGCCTCGGCGATGAGCTGGGCGATGGCGGCGTCGCGCGAGGTGGCGTCGTCACCGACGAGCTTCATGGTGACTTCGCGCGAAATGTTCATGTCCTTGGCGCGGAAGAGCACGATGGATTTGTCGCGGGAGATTTCGCTGCCGAGTTCATATTTGTGGCGGGCGAGGAGCTTCTCGGCGGGCGTGAGCTTGAAGGATTCGAGCTTGCTGACCTCGCTGACCTGCTGCTGGGAGCCGCGCAGTTTTGCGCGCAGGCTGCCGAAGAGCTTATCGAGCTTGGCCGCGGCTTCCTTGTTCTTGCCGGTGTCGAGCGCGCGCCAGGTTTTCTCGGCGACGGCCAGTTCCTGGGCGAGCGGGGAATTTTCGTCGAGCGTTTGCTCCAGCGCCTTCTGCGCTTTGCGCGTTTCGTCGAGTTGGGCAAAGGCCTTGTCGCGCTCCTTGATGAGGTATTGGCGCTCGGTGTCGAAGTTCGCTTCGTTCTTCGACAAATCCTCGCGCGCCTTTTCCAGGCGGACGGTGGCCTTGTCGCGCTCCTCGATGACGTTGAGCCGCTCGCGGACGACTTCGTCGATCTGCGACTTGTGGCTCTCCTTGAGCCGGTCGAGGCGGGCGATGAGTTCGTCGCGTTCGGAGGCGGTCTTTTTCAACTGCGAGATCATCCCGGCCAGCTCGTCCTTGTGCTTGCTGTTCATCTCGGCGAGGCCGGCGAGGTCGCCCTCGCGGTTGTTGGAAATGGTCTCCAGCTTCACCAGCGCGCGGTCGCGTTCGTCGATGAGCGTCTCGCGCTGCTGGGCGAGGTTGTCGAGTTCGCGCTTGTGGTTTTCCCTGGCGCGGGCGTGGACGGCGAGCGCTTCGTCGCGCTCGCGCTGCATGGCGTTCCGCCCGCCCTGGGCATCGGCCACTTTCTTGGAGATTTCCTCGCGCTCGCGGTCGAGTTCCTTGAGCGCGGCACCGTGCCTTTCCTGCATCTGCGCGCGCTTGGCGGCGTCGTCTTCCTGCTGGCGGAGCAGGCCGTCGCGCTCGGTGGTGACGAGGGCGATGCTCGTGAGCTGCGACTCATTCACCTGCTGAAACTGGGCGAGCGCTTCGTCGCGCTGCTCGATCACTTCGAGCCGCTGGCGGTCGAGCGAGGAGATTTGTTCAAGCTGGGTGGCGTTGACGGAGTGGAGCTGCTGGATCGCTTCGTCGTGTTTCTGAATGATCCCGAGCGAATCGCGTTCGAGCGCGGCGAGCTGCTGGGTTTGCGCGTGGTTCAGGCGGGTCAGTTCGCGGACGGTCGTCTCCTTTTCCTTCACCACGGTGTCGCGTTCCTTGCAGAGCGTTTCGATCTGCGCCGTCTGCACTTTGGTGATGTCCGTGAGGCGGGCGAGGGCGGCGTCCTTTTCTTTCAGCAAAGCCTCGCGCTCCTGGGTCAGCGACTCGAGCTGTTTGATCTGCGCCTGATTGACCTCGGCGAACCGCGCCAGCGCGGCGTCGCGCTCACTGATGACCGCCGCGCGCTGGGCGTTGTGCGCGGTCTTCTCCTGCTGGCTCGCTGCGGCCAGCCGGGCGACTT
>JAYWEB010000126.1:0-5021 GCA_043779575.1 Chthoniobacter sp.
TTGATGACGGTGAAGGCGTGGTCTTTGGCCATGCGCTGAAACTCTGTGGCGATCAGGCGCTGGTATTTGACGAAGCTGTCGAACATGTCGCTGGACAGCCCGAGGTCCATGCCGCTTTCCCAGTAGTCGAGGGTGGGGTTCTTCTGGAAGTTGCGCTCGACGAGCTGGCCGGCACCGACGCGAAAATAAAAGACGGCGTCGGGGACGAGGGCGGGGCTGTAAAGGTTGCGCGTCCAGTCGCGGTCGGCGCCGCGGACGATGGCGCGGGCCATGAGGGTGTAGATGTAGCGATCGGCGAGGACGATGAGGCCGGCGCGGAGGGCGGGGATGATTTCGTGGACGAGCTGGTCAAAGAAATCGGTGGCGTAAAAAAGCGATAATGTGGTGTGGGTGAGGACGTTGCCCTGTTTGGCGTCCTCGAGTTCCTCGGCCACGAGGTTCGATCGGCGGAGGCCCATGTGGCGGACGGCGAAACCGTTGGCTTCGAGCCATTGGCTGAGCTGGGCGATCTGCGTGGAGCGGCCGGAGCCGTCCGCCCCCTCGATGGCGAAGAGCTTTCCGGCGAATTTGGTGTCGCGGATCTCCGGGAGAGGACGCCCGAAGAAGGGGTGGTCCGTTAGTGGCATGGGCGGCGGCGAAAGAGCGGGAGGTCGATTTTTTCGCGGATCAGTTGGCGGACTTTGGCCTGCTGGACGTGGATTTCCTCGGTGGCGTCCACGACGGTGAAACCGAAGTTTTCGCGCATCGCTTCGTATTCCGCATGCACTTTACCCTGAAAAATGCGGAAGCTCTCGTAGGGATCGGTGCTCCAGCCCATGTCCAGGCCGGCCTCGTGGTATTTCAGGGTGGGGCGGCCTTCGAGGATGCGGTTGAGGGAGATTTCCAGCGGCACCCGGAAGTAAAACGTGATGTCCGGGTGGACGGCGTAACTGTAGAGTTCGGAAACCCAATCGCGATCGACCCCGCGGACGGCATCGCGGGCCAGGGCGGTGAAAAGGTAGCGGTCGGCGAGGACGATGTAGCCGGCGCGGAGGAGCGGAAGGATTTGGCGTTCGTAGCGGTCGGCGAAATCCGTCGCGTGGATCAGGCAGAAGGTCGTCGGCGTGAGCAGTTGGCGCTTCTTGCCTTTGGTCGTGGACTTCTTAACGAGAATGGAAGAATTCCACTCGGTGAAAAAGACCCGGTAGCCTTCGAGTTCGAGCCAGCGTTTGACGAGGTAGATCTGGGTGGACTTGCCGGAGCCATCCAACCCCTCGACAGCGATGAGTTTTCCAGAATAATTGCGTTTTAGGGAGACCACGGGGATGATTGTGCCGCAAAAATGACACAGTGCAACGCAAATACCCGGCTCCATAAACATTTCTTAAGATGATGATCAATAAATACTTAGCTGACACAATTGGAGATGCCGCGAATGAATGATTTCCGATCGTTGCTGGATGCCGCGCGGGTGGCCCGCGAGCAGGCTTATGCCCCGTACTCGCGTTTCGCGGTGGGTGCGGCCCTGCGCACGAAGAGCGGACGGATCTTTACCGGGTGCAATGTCGAGAACCTCTCGTTTGGGCTAACCATCTGCGCGGAAAGAGCGGCGGTTTTCGCCGCAGTCGCCGCCGGAGAGCGGGAGTTTGAGGCTCTGGCCATCGTTGCGGATTCGCGAGAACCGGTCACGCCGTGTGGCGCTTGCCGGCAGGTTCTGGCGGAGTTTTCACCAGCGCTACCGGTGTGCTCGGCGAATCTGGAAGGGGTAGTCTTTGAGTCGAGCATCGCGGAACTGCTACCGAGGCCGAAGGAAGGAATTTTGGGGACCTAGCTGTTCCACGTAGAACATCCATGTACGTCTATCCGAAAATTTACGACGTCATCGTCATTGGTGCGGGCCACGCTGGGATCGAAGCAGCGATGGCGGCCGCGCGGTTGGGCTGCGAAACGCTGATGCTGACGCAGAATCTGGATTCTGTTGGCCAAATGTCCTGCAACCCGGCGATTGGCGGGCAGGCCAAAGGGCAAATCGTGCGGGAGATTGATGCCTTGGGCGGCACTATGGGGCTGAATACCGACGCGACAACCATCCAGTTCCGAATGCTTAACGCCAAGAAGGGGCCCAGCGTCCGGTCGCCGCGCGCGCAATGTGACAAGAAGGCGTATCAATTCCGCGCCAAGGCGATACTGGAGCGGCAACCCCACCTGGATTTGAAACAGGGAAACGTGGTCCGGATCTTGGTGGGCGACGACGGGGCTTGCGGAGTCGAGACGAATCTCGGGTTGAGTGTCAAAGGTCGCGCTATCGTGATCACGACAGGGACTTTTATGCGCGGGCTGCTGCATGTCGGCCTGCAGAATCAGGCCGGCGGGCGGATGGGAGACAGTTTTTCCACGCTGAGCGACAGCCTAAAGGATTTGGGATTCGAGGTCGGGCGCTTCAAGACAGGGACCCCGTGCCGCCTTCATGGAAAGACGATAGATTTCACCCGCTGCGAGCGGCAGGACGGCGATGCGCCCGTCCCATTTTCTTTCACGCCCGAAGAGTTGACGCAGGAGCGACACGACATTTTCTCGTTGAACCATTGGCGAGATGGTGTGTTCCATGTGGAACAGCTCCCCTGCTGGGTCACCCATACGAATACACGCACGCACGACTTCATCCGCGCCAATCTGGATAAATCGCCGTTATATGCCAGGCAAATCGAGGGGGTGGGACCGCGCTACTGTCCGTCGATCGAGGATAAAGTGGTCAAATTTTCCGAAAAGAACGCCCACCAGCTCTTCCTCGAACCCGAAGGCCGACACACTGAAGAGTTCTACGTGAATGGCGTCTCGACCAGCCTGCCGCTGGAGGTGCAATACGCTTTCATCCGAACTATCCGCTGCTTAGAAAACGCCGAGATCATGCGGCCGGGATACGCCGTGGAATACGACTAGTGCCCGCCAACCCAGCTTTGGCATACCCTAGAGACGCAGCGGGTGCCGGGGTTGTATTTCGCCGGGCAGATCAATGGCACGTCCGGTTATGAAGAGGCAGGAGCGCAGGGGCTGATTGCGGGAGCGAACGCCGCGCTCAAAGTGCTCGGGAGGTCAGCGTTTCAACTGAAACGATCCGACGCCTACATCGGGGTGTTGATCGACGATCTCGTGACCAAAGGAACCCCCGAGCCCTATCGGATGTTCACCAGTCGGGCAGAGCACCGGCTCATTTTGCGGCAAGACAATGCTGACCTGCGCCTCACACCTCTCGCCCACGCCGCCGGCCTCGCCAGCTCCGGGCGGTGGGATAAAGTTCAGAGTAAGATCGCCGACTTACAGCGGCTGCGCGCTTACGCGGAAACCACCCGCTTTGGAGAAACCCGTGTCGCCCAGTGGATTCGCCGTCCCGAGAATACGGTTGATCAGCTTCCCGACGACTTTCGCGCCGGCTTTGCGGCGGATCGGTGGGAAGCGCTGGAAATCGAACTCAAATACGCGGGTTACATCTCTCGCCAGGAAGCCGCGATTGAAAAGCTTCACGCCAGCGAGGAAAGGCGCATTCCGGCCAATTTCGACTTCGATTCTCTCGCGGGTTTCCGCGCGGAGGCTCGGCAAAAACTGTCGATGGTGCGCCCGGAGACTCTGGGCCAGGCTGCGCGGATCAGTGGAATCACTCCGTCCGACATCGCTCTCTTGGCCGTTCTGATCCAAAGGCCGCGTGTTTTACCATCCGATCAGGCATCGGACGATCCCGAACAAGACACAGATTAGGATCACTGGGATCACGCCTAATTTCCAGCGAGTCAAACCCTAGAAGCCCGTATTTTCAAGGGGCACCCCCACATAATCAAAGCCGTTCGACGTCCGGCGCACCGAGGAAGATTCTGATCAAAGATGGCACAAACGCGACCCAGCCGGAAGGTCGAGACGACACACGGGCGCCGGTCCAATTGCCCGAGCCCGAAGATGCCCCAGTCCGGGATGTCGTCCTTGGTGGTCGAAATGTCGGACTGCGTGATGCCGATCACCTTGTCCACCCCGGCGGGCGTTTCCGTTTCCAACCAAGCGAGCAATTTCTCCGCGCAATACCGGGCGCGGGGGCGGAAGTAGGCCGAGGCCGGGAGTTCGCGCTCGGGAAGGACGGCGATTTTCACGCAGTAAAGCGCGCCGAGTTTGGCCCGAACCACCGCAATGACCTCGGTGGGAACTTTTCCGAGCGGCTGAATCGCGACGCGCGGCTCGGGCGGCGCGCCCCGCGTAATCGTCGCCAGGACGAGCAGCAGCAGGAGCAGCGGGCGGGAGAGGTTCATCGGTGGAGGGATCAAATAGCACATGCGCGGTATTTCCTCTCCCCGCTTGCACCGAGCGCGCGGTTTTTCCACTCTGCGCGGCTCTTACCATGTCTCCACGCTCTCTCCTGTCTTGGCTGCTGGCACTCGCGGCCCTGCTCCCGGTCGTGCTTTGGCCGGGCGATGTTTCGTGGCTGATTGACGAGCCGCGGCTGATCGCCAACGCCTTCTATTTCAACCAGGAACACATCCCCGCGCACACCGGGCTGTTTGGAAATTTCGGCGTCCCGTATGGGCCGGTGCCCACGCAGATCTATCAGGTGCTCCTCGCCATCACGCACGACCCGCTCGCCCTCGTGGTCCTGCGCGGGCTGCTTTGCGCGGGGCTCACGAGCCTCGGCCTGCTGTGGCTCGCGCGGACGCTCGGCCTGCGCGGATGGTTCGCCGCGGCGCTCCTCGTTTCCCCAAACATCGTCGCGTTTCATCGCATCCTTTGGGACGCGAGTTTCACCATTCCGGTCGGCGCGCTCGCCCTCGCGGCGCTCGCGGATTTTTTGCAAACCAAGCGCGTGTGGTCGCTGCGGCTCTGCGCCGTGGGCGTCGTCCTGCTGCCCATCAACCACCCGCAGGCCGTCCCGCTCGCCATCCCGATCGGCGCGTATTTGCTGTGGCGGCACCGCGCGGATTTCCGCGCCGACCAGGCCGCCATGTGGCGCATCGGCGCGGTGCTTTTCATCCTGCATTTCCTCTACCTCGGCGCGGTCGTCGGCG
>JAYWEB010000127.1:0-12574 GCA_043779575.1 Chthoniobacter sp.
GGTCCAGGAGCCGCGGTTGCTGGTGCTGGATGAGCCGACGGCGGGGGTCGATCCGGCGGGCTCGCGGGAGATTCGCGATCTGATTCTCGATTTCAAAAAACGCGGGATCACCGTGCTGCTCTGCTCGCATCTGCTCGGGCAGGTGCAGGAGATTTGCGACCGCATCGGCATCCTGCATCAGGGCGTGCTGGTCCGCGAAGGGCGGCTCGGCGACCTGATCTCGATCGAGAATCAGACCGAGCTGATTTTGGAAAACGCCACGCCAGAGTTGCTGGCGGAGATTCAGGCGGCGGTCGTGCGGTCGAAAGCGCGGGTCGTGGAGCAGCGCCAGCCGCAGACCACGCTGGAGCGGTATTTTCTGGAGGTGACCGGCAAGCCATGACGACGCCTCTTTTTCCAACGCTTCGCAAATAATGACCGCCGCCACTCCGCACCGCTCCTTCTCGCTCGCCCGCGTCTATGCCATCGCGGCGAACACGCTGCTCGAACTCGTGCGTCTCAAGGTTTTCTATTTCCTGCTGCTCTTCGCGCTGCTCGGCATCGGGACCTCGTTCTTCACGTCGAAGATGTCGTTTCAGGAGCAGTTCCAGGTGCTCAAGCACGCCGGGCTCGGGATGATGTCCATTTTCACCTGGCTGCTGGCGGTGCTGGCCACCGCGATGCTGCTCCCGAAAGACATCGAGGAGCGCACCCTTTACACGATCCTCGCGAAGCCCGTGCCGAGGTTCGAGTATCTGCTCGGCAAACTCGCCGGCGTCCTCGCGCTGCTCGCCATCGCGCTGTCCGTGATGGTTGCGGTGTTCGCCCTCGTGCTCTACGCGCAGCAGCAGTCCGCGCTCACGGCGACGCTCAGCCAGTTTGCCCCCGGCCCCGATTTGGAGGCCGCGCAGCAGCAGGTCCGCGCGTCCACTTTCACGGCGAACCTCGTCCCCGGCATCGTCCTCATTTACGTGAAAGCCGCCGTCTGCGCCGCTCTCACCCTGCTGCTCTCGACGTTCGCATCGTCCTCGATTTTCACGATCATCGTCTCGGTCGTGGTCTTCATCATTGGTCACGTCCAGCCCATCGCGCGGGAGTATTGGATCACGGAAAAGGGCGCGTCGGCGCTGGCCAAAGTCTTCCTCGGGCTGGTGGCGATCTTCATCCCGGACATGCGCGCTTTCACGCTGCTCGATGATCTCTCGGTGGCGATTCCCTTTGAGCTGTTCATGGAAACCGCGGGCCTCGGCGCGTTCTACGTCACCATCTATTTTCTCGTGGGCTACTTCATCTTTGCCGGCAAGGAGCTATGACGCGCCGGCATCTCACCGCGCTCGCCGCCCTGCTGGTCTTCGGCCTCGTGCGGTTGCCGCTGGAGCTGCACATCGAGCGGGAGGCGCGCGCGGCGCGCTTCCACGGGGTGCGGCTGGATCTCGGGGTCTTTGAGAAAGTGGGGCAGATGGGCTTCGTCGCGGCGCTCAGCGGTTTCCGGGCGGTCGTGGCGGACGGGTTCTGGATTCACGCGAGCATCGTCTGGGAACGGGTGGACTGGGCGGCGATGAAGATCGACTTCGACACCGTGACCACGCTCCAGCCGCGCTGCGTCCTCTTTTGGGACATGGCCGCGTGGCACATGTATGCCAACGCCAGCATCGCCGCGCTGGAGAACCGCCAGCAGCCCCGCGAGGCGCTCCGCCTGAAAGCGCAGCGCGAGTATTGGCGGATGGGCGAGGACTACCTGCTCCGCGGGATCGCCAACAACCCCGAGAACGCGACGCTCCACATTAGCCTCGGCACGCTCTACCGCGACCGCTTTCAAGACCACGCCAAAGCCGCCGAGGTCTATGCGCAGGGTGCGGCGCTCCCGGGTGCGCCCGTTTATTTGCACCGGTTCGCCGTGTATGAACTGGCGAAATGCCCAGGCCGCGAGCGGGAGGCTTACGAGAAACTGCTCGCCCTTTACCGCAAAGGGGAGGACGAGCACCTGCCGACGCTCCTGAAGCATTTGGGCGAATTGCAGGAAAAATTAAATGTTCCCGCGGAGCAGAAAGTGAATACTTCACCGCCGCCCGCCAAACCCTGACATGCGATTCGCCATTTTCGGAGACATTCACGCCAATCTCGAGGCGCTCACCGCCGTCCTCGCCGACGCCGAGAAGCACGAGGTCACGCACTACGTCTGCCTCGGCGACGTCGTCGGCTACAACGCCAACCCCCGCGAATGTCTGGAGATCGTGCGCAATCTCGACTGCCCCGTGGTGAAGGGAAACCACGACGAGCAGGCCTCGATGGAGGACGAACTCGTCGGCTTCAACCCGCTCGCCGAGGAGGCCATCAACTGGACGCGCGACCAGCTCGACGACACCGACAAACAGTGGCTGCGCGACCTCAAAATGGTCCGGCAGGTGCGCGACTTCACCATCGTCCACGCCACCCTCGATACCCCGCACAAATGGGGCTACGTCTTTAACCAGCTCGATGCCGCCGCGAGCTTCAACTACCAGCACACCCAGCTCTGTTTCTACGGCCACACCCACGCCCCGCGCGCCTACATCCGCGACGGTTCGGTGAAAAGCCAGCTCCTCGACAAGCTGATCCTCGAGCCGGGGAAAAAGTATTTCATCAACTGCGGCAGCGTCGGCCAGCCCCGCGACGGCGACTGGCACGCCTCCTACGTCCTCTACTACCCCGACAAGCAGCTCCTCGAACTCCGCCGGCTCGAATACGACATCTTCAAAGCGCAGGACAAAATCATCGAAGCCGGACTCCCGCAGCGCCTCGCGGACCGGCTCGCTTTGGGGAAATGACGGCATTTAGCACTTAACATTTAGGCATTTAGCATTTTGGGTACAGCCCGCCATTGGCGGGAAAAAGCGTGGCTTGGGGAAAATGCTAAATGCTAAATCCCAAATGCTAAATCCCTCCTCGATCCTCGTTCTCAAACCCAGCTCCCTCGGCGACATCGTCCACACCCTCCCCGCCGTCGCCCTCGTCAAAAAGCGCTGGCCGCAGGCGCACCTCCGCTGGCTGGTCAACCCCGAGTGGGCGCCGCTGCTCGACGGCAACCCGCACGTCGATGAAGTCGTCCACTTTCCGCGCGGCCAATTCCGCGGGCCGGCCGGCTGGGCGCGCGTCCCCGGCTGGGCGAAAAAGATCGCCGCGCGCCCGGCGGACCTCGTCCTCGATTTCCAAGGCCTCCTCCGCAGCGCCCTCATTGGCCGCCTCTGCCGCGCCGCGGGCGGGCGCATCGTCGGCCTCTCGGATGCGCGCGAGGGCGCGCGGCATTTCTACGACGAAATCGTGGACGTGTCCGGTCAGGCGCACGCCGTGGACCGCTACCTCGCGCTCGTCGCCGCGCTCGGCATCGACAGCGCCCCGCCGCGCGAATGGCCGCTCCCGCCGGGGACGCCGCCCGCCGGCTTCGACGCCACCGCGCCTTTTATCCTGCTGCATCCCTTTTCGCGCGGAGCCGGCAAATCCCTCACCGCTGCTGAGGTCAGCGACTTCACCCGCAGCGTCGCGCCCCGCCGCGTCGTCCTCGCCGGCCGCAGCGACGTGACCGTGGCCGAGACCGCCCACGTCACCAACCTGCTCAACCGCACCACCCTCCCCGAACTCATCTGGCTCCTCCGCCGCGCCGCCTTCACCGTGAGCGTGGACAGCGGCCCCATGCACATCGCCGCCGCCCTCAGCGCGCGGCTGCTCGCCATCCACACCTGGAGCGACCCGCGCCTCGTCGGTCCCTGCCAGCCAGAGGCGTGGGTGTGGAAAGACCGCGCGCTTTTCCAGATGCAGGATCTCGCGAAACCAAGCGGGCATCGGCGCGCGGAAAACATCGCGGATCTCGCCCGTTTTGTGGCGGCGCAGGCGGACGCAAACTGAGGCGTCGCGCGCCGGGGCGCGTTTCTCATTTGGTGGAAATGAGAGCGCCGGACTCTCGGGGATGCGAGCCGCGGCGTGTTTTTCCCCCGCAGCGCGGCGCGTGGCCTAGCGGCTGCTTTATCACGGCACCAACCTCGAATCCGTCAGCCTTCCAATCCTATGGTCAAACTTCACTCCACGCTCTGCGTCTTCGCGGCACTCTCCGTGAGTTCCGCGCTCGCTCAAACTCCCGCCGCCAAGCCCGGCACGGTCGCCGCTCCCGCCGCCGCAGCTCCAGCGGCACCCGCGCTGGTCGCCGCCGCCGCCGTTCCCGCCCCCATCGAACCACCCATTCAAGTTCCCGCCACCCAGCAGGTCATCCCGCCCGCCGTCGGTGGCGCGCCCGCGCTCGATGCGACCGGACTTCCGCCCGCCACCACCGCACCCGTGGCCACGCCCAACACGGTTCGCACCGTCGAGTTTCAGGGCGACGAAATCGGCCTCGTCCTGCGCACCCTCGCGCGGCAGGCGAAAATGAACATCGTCGTCAGCGACCAGGTCACCACCACCGGCGGCACGGTCAGCATGCGGATCGAAGAAAAAACTCCGAAGGAAGCCATCGAAACGATCATCACCGCGAAGGGACTGATCATGGATGAGCAGAAGGGGATCTATTTCATCAAGACCTCGGCGGAGAAAGCCAAGGAGCCCACCGAAAGCGGCAACTACACACTGAGCTACGCCACCGCGGAGAAAATCGTTCCGCTCCTGCAGGCCCAGCTCCAGAGCGGCGTCGCCCCGCAGTTCGACGTGCGCACGAACACCATCTACTACCGCGAAAACCGCTCGAACCTCGACAAGGTCCAGCTTTTCCTCGAAAGCGTGGACCGGCCCACGAAGCAGGTCATGATCGAGGCGCGGCTCGTCGAAGTCACCGCCAACCCGCGCCAGAGCTACGGCATCAACTGGGCCGGCGTCGTCGGCGGTTCCGGCACCCCGCAGACCATCAAGTATGGCGGCACCACGCCAGGCACGTCGAAAATTCAGTCCACGACCGACCCCCTCACCGGCTTGGTCACCACGCAAATCGTCCCCGACAAACTCCAGGAGGTCAAAACGGCCAGCGGGAAATTTGACGCGCAGGATTTCCTCTTCAACGGCGCGGCCCGCGGAGCCTTTGGCGACGCCGTCGGCGGCCAGTTTGCCATCCTGAGCGCGCCCGCCATGTCCATCACCACGCGGCTTTTGAATGAAGACGCCGACGCTGAGTTTCTCGCGCATCCCCGCATCGTGACCTCCAATAATCTGGAGGCGAAGATCACCATCACCCGCGCCCAGCCGGTGCCGCAGCTCAACTTCAACGAGCAGACCGCGCAGGCCGTTTTCAGCGGCTTTCAGGACAAGGAATTTGGCAACACGCTGACCGTCACGCCTTCGATCAACAAAGACGGCTACATCTCCATGAAGGTGAAGCCCGAGATCAGCAACAAGGTCGGCGACGCCACCTTTGCCTTTGGCGGCGCGACCGTGACCAGCCCGGTCATCGACAAACGCACGCTCGACTCGAACGTCCTCATCCACAGCGGCGACACCCTGGCCATCGGCGGCCTGCTCCAGGACGAGCAGACCAAAGGCCGCACCAAAATCCCCGTGCTCGGCGACGTGCCGCTCCTCGGCTACCTCTTTCAGGAAAAGCTCAACCAGCGCAACAAGCGCAACCTCCTGATCTTCGTCACGCCGACGATCATCGAGCAGGGCTACGGCACCGGCCTCGAAGACCAGGTCACCGGCATCTCCCACAGCGGCGAGGAATACGCCGACCCGAACGGCTGGCGCAACAACGCCAAGGGAGCCAAGCGGATCGTCCCGACCTCGAACCGCCAGCTCGCCGCCGACTATCCGAAGCCCGGCATCGCGCCCGCGCCGAAGAAATCCACGAGCCGTCCCGGAGGTCGGTAAGCGTCACTTTTCGGCGGAACCGGGCCGCCATTTAAGGGGGAAACCTCCCCGGCTTTATTTGCCCAGCGATCCTACGAACGCCAGCCACCACGAGGAGTTTTTCCACAGGACACGAGAGCGGCTGATACCAGCTCGCGGAATGGGGAGGCGAGGCGGAGCGGGATTTGTTGGCGCTCTGCGTGTCCGCGTTTGCGCGGCGGTTAGCTCTGCTCGCGGGAGCGGGGCTCGCGGTCTTTGGTCGTGGCCGTCGAGGGGACGGTGACGAACGGTCCGCCGGCCAGCGGCGCGGCCTTGCTGAAAGCCACGTCGGGCATGGCGCTGGCCTTGCCTGCGAGCGGGAAGTCTTTGCGCAGCGGGAAGAAGGGGTAGCCGTCCCACATGAGGATGCGGCGGAGATCGGGGTGGCCGGTGAAGGTGAGGCCGTACATGTCGAAAGCTTCGCGCTCGTGCCAGTCGGCGGTGGGCCAGATGGCGGTGACGGAGGGGACTTCGAGGGTGTCTTCGGAGACGACGATCTTCAGGCGCAGGTGGGCGTCGGTGTCCATCTGGTAAAGCTCATAGACGACTTCGAAGCGCGGCTCTTCGCCGAAGTTATCCACGCCGCTGAGGTCGAGGAGCATCGCGAAGCCGAGCGTGTCTTTGCAAAAGGCGCACAGCTCCTTGATCGCGGTGCGCTCGACGAGCAGCGTGGTCTCGCCGCGGAACTCGACCTTCTTCGCGACTTTGAATTTCGCCTGGATGGCGCTGACGGCGGCGGTGATAGCAGCGGCCATGACTTAGGCGTTGAAGCTGGCGATGAGTTCCCGCTTTTGCTCGCGCAGCGGGTGCTCGGTTTCGATCTTCCGCTGGAGCCGCATGAGACCCTCGAGCAGCGCCTCGGGCCGCGGCGGGCAGCCGGAGATATAGACGTCCACGGGGATGAGCTGGTCGATGCCCTGGAGCACGGCGTAGCTGCGATACATGCCGCCGCTTGACGCGCACGCGCCCATGGCTATGCACCATTTCGGCTCGGGCATCTGGTCCCAGATGCGCTTCACGGCGAGCGCCATTTTATAGGTCACCGTGCCGGCCACGATCATCACGTCGCTCTGCCGCGGCGAAAAGCGCATGACCTCCGCGCCGAAGCGCGCGATGTCGAAACGCGACGCGCCCGCGGCCATCAGCTCGATGGCGCAGCAGGCCAGGCCCATCGGCATCGGCCAAAGCGAGTTCTTGCGCATCCAGTTCATCGCGGAGTCGATCTGGGTGAAGATGATGTTACCCTCGATCTTCGAATCGTAGGCGACCGGGCTGGTTTGAAGCATGACGCGGACTCTAGGAACCGGCGGGAGCCGGGCAAGGGGATTTTGCGCAATGTTTCCCGAGGCATCCGTTCACAGCTCCGGCTGGCGGTAGTCGGAGCAGGCGAAGACGCGGAACTGGCGGAGCGGGAGTCCGCGCGCGGTGATCTCGAATTCGGCGATCATTTTCCAGCGGCCAAACTCACGCAGCAGCGACGAGGCCGGCTTTTCTTCTTTCGCGCGGTCGGTGATGTAGAGCGCGGTGCGGCCGGTGAAGGCGCTGAAGCCCAGCTCCTCCGAGGAAAGCTCGTCGATTCCGAGTTGCGGAGCGGCGGTCTTGAGTGCCTTCAGGAATTGGACGCGGTGTCCGGTTTCCTGTTCCGGGGTGCCGGGATTTTCGAGCGCGGCGAGCGCCGCCGCGAGCGTGGTTCGTTGCGCCGGGTCCAGCGATGGCAGGAGGTCGCGCGCGACATCGGCGTAGCGAACGGTGCCGTCGTAGCGCGGCCAGAAGTAGAACTGGTTGCCGGGCGTGGCGGACATCGGGCAGTAGATCGGCGGGTGGCCGGGGCCTTCGCGGCGTTTGTCCTGGAGGTAAAAGGCGAGCGCCGACGCGGTGCCGTAGTGGTTGGCGATGAGGAAGACGGGCTGCCCCAGCTCGGCCTCGTATTTTTTCCGCAGCGCCTCGACCTGCCCGGCGGCGTCGCGCCAGCCGCGCAGCCGGGCGCTCGGGTCGCGGTCAAAGGACAGCGGAAAGCCGGCGACCCGCAGCAGATCGGTCTCCACCATGACGAGGCTCAGCAGCGCGCCGAAAGCGAGCGCGCCGAGGGCGAAAGTGCGCGCCCATTTCCGCTCCGCGGCCAGCTCCTGCCAGCAGGCCGCGGTGAGGATCGCGAGGCTGACCGTGGCGGGCGCGGTCCAGTTCGGCTCGCCGCTTTGCTGGAGCGCGAGGGTGAAGTAGAGCGCGAAAAGCGGGAGGGTGAAGGCGAGGAGAAAGCGCGGGCGGAAATGCACGCGCGCCTTTTTCCACGACCACGGCAGGGCGCAGAGCATCGCGCCGAAAATGAACGGCGAATAGACGCCGAAGTGCAGGCCGAGATAGACGAAGAACTCGCCGGGGCGGAAGCGCGGGGCGTCGCTCAGCCCGCCGCGCTCGCCGAGATGGCGCAGCGTGATCCAGTCGTGCTGCGCGTTCCAGACGAGGACGGGGATGGTGCAAAGCGCGAAGACCGCGAGCAGCGCGGCGAAGCCGGGGCGGCGCAGTTCGCGGCGGTATTTCGGCGTGATGGCGAGCAGCAGGACGATGGAGAGGAGCTGCATCGCGTTCGTGTATTTCGCGAGGAAGCCCGCGCCGATGAGCGCGCCGGTGAGCGGCCACCACGCGGAGAACGCGGGGCTTTTCTCCAGCGCCCGCCAGAATGTGCAGAGCGCCGCGGCCCAGAAAAAAATCGAGAGCGGGTCGATGGTCAGTAGCAGGCCGCCGGCGTTGAAGATCGGCGTGCAGTTGATGAGCACCACGGTCCAGAGCGCGACGGACTCGCCGTAAAAGCGCCGCGCCAGCCCGGCCAGGAGCAGGCTGGTGCCGAGCGCGAGCAGCGGGCTGAACGCGCGGATGCCGAATTCCGACACGCCGAAAAGGTGCGTGCTCAGCCACATCGCGGCCGCGACGCCGGGGCCTTTGCTGAAATAGCTCGGAGCCAGGTGTTCGCTCCACTGGAAGTAGTAGGCCTCGTCCGGCGACAGCTCCACCCGCCCGCAATAAATCAGCCGCAGCACCGTCAGCGCGCCGAGGAAAAGCCAGAGGAAGCAGCGCGCAGTCATGCGGCGAAAAGGCTGGGGTGGGCCGCGTGGAGCTGCGGGAAAAAGCGCGCGCCTTGCCGCCGCCAGAGCATTGCGCAAAGCGCGAGCAGCAGCAGCGAAGTGCCGAGCGCGAAGAAAATGGAAGTCGCGATGTCGCTCGGCCAGTGCGCGCCGACATACACCCGCGAGTAGCTCACGAGCAGCGCCGGCCCGAACGCCAGCCAGCCGCGCCGCCGGTAAAACGCCGCCGCCACCAGCGCGACCGAGATCGTATTCATGCAGTGCGCCGACGGAAACGAGCGCCCCTCCACTTTGTCCAGGTCGCCCGTCGGTCGGGAAAACTTCACCGTCACCGGCTTCGCCACCGCCAGCAGGCGCGGCGTGGCTTTCGCCAAATCCAGCACCCGCACCCCGGCGATCACCTGATGCGGCCGCGGCCGATCCGTCAGGCGCTTCACGGTCTTCGCCACCACGCCGTCATTGATCCCCACGATCAACCCCGCCACCACGATAAACGCCCGCGCGCGAAACCCACCGCGCCACAGCGCCGCGACCCCCGCCAGCACCAGCAGCGGCAGCCACGCCGGCAGGCTCGAAACCAGCGCCATCAGCCGGTCGAGAGCGGGATTTGTCCACTCGCGGTTGATGAGGAAAAGGAGCTTTTGATCCATGAAAAAGTCGGGGCTCGGGAGGGTAGGAGCCTGCCCTTTCAAGTAAAGTCACGATTCCCCGCCGGATGGCTGGGGCCGAGCCCTGGCTGGCGCGCGGAGCGACGCCATCCACCCAAGCTCCGTGAGTTTTTCCACAGGCTGCCAGGACGAGGGGAAACCGCGCGGCGCGCGGGAATTTCGGCTTGGCAGGGCGGGGCAACATTGGCATTAGCGGCAGTGCTGAGTCCGAGTTGCAGGATGAAAGAGGTAAATATGACGCACCATCTCCGTTCGTTCACGCCAGTTCCCAACACTCCGCCCGCGATGGCTCGCACGCGGCACCGGTCACGTCTGCGCGCACTCGCGCGATGGCTGGCCGCGGGCCTCGTCTGCGCCGCCGGCCCGGTCCGCACGGAAGACGCTCCGGCTGCGCCCAGCCTCGCGGGTGCCAGCCTTGAGGAGCTGATGAACGTGCGCGTGACGACCGTTTCGCGCGGCGAGAGCACCATCGGCAAATCTCCGGCGGCGGCCTTCATCCTCACCACGGAGATGATCCGCCGCTCCGGCGCGACGAGTGTGCCGGAGGTCTTGCGGCTGGTGCCGGGCCTCCAGGCGGCGCGGATCGACGCGCACCGCTGGGCCATCGCGGTGCGCGGGCTCAATGCGGAATTTTCCAACAAGCTGCTCGTCCTGATCGACGGACGCGCGATCTCTTCGCCCGTCTTCTCCCGCGTGCGCTGGGACATGCAGGATCCGCTGCTGGGGGACATCGAGCGGCACGCGCGCACCTGGGGCGGCGGTTACCGGCTGATCATGGGTGGGGTCGTGTTTGCCCCGCCCCTCCGCTTCGATGAAAGCAGCCGCAACATCCATCTGGGCCGGCTTTTTTTGCGGGACGACATCAAACTGGTGGACGAAAAGCTCACCCTCACGCTGGGTTCGCAGTTCCAGTATTACAGCTTCAGCGGCTTCGACTATCAGCCGACCGAGCGCCAGACGGCCAGGGCGGCGGTGTCCCGCGCCCTGCGCACGCCTTCGTGGGTGGACAATGATCTGCGCGTCACCACGGCCGTCCCGCCGCGGAGCAGCCTGCCCAATAAAGACCTCCATCCCGAGAGCGTGCTCTCGCATGAACTCGGCTACCGCGCGCAGCCTCACGAGCGCTGCTCCGTGGATCTGGCGCTGGTGGGGCTGAACCTGCTGGACAGCAGCCACCCCGAATTCCTGCCGGGTTCCGTCGGCTTTTTGGGCCAGGCCCGCGAGATCCCGCGCGGCATTTACGGCACCGTCACCTGGCGGTTCTGACCCCCAATTCCTGAATGCGACACCTCCCCGCTGCGCCGCCCGCAGGTCCGCCGCTCCGCCGGGCGCGCGCGTGGCTTTGCGCCGCGTTGCTCACCCTCGCGAGCTTGGCCCTGCTGCCGCTGCCGGCGCGCGCGCAGTTTGGCGAATACGAGGTCAAGGCGGCGTTCCTCGCGAACTTCACGCAGTTTGTGAAGTGGCCCGCCGCGGCGTTCGCCGATGCCGCCGCGCCGTTCGCCATCGGTATCCTGGGCGACGATCCGTTTGGCGGGGCGCTGGAAAAAATCGCGCAGACGCGGACCGTCGCGGGGCGCAAGATCGTCATCCGGCGCGGCCGGCGCGCGGAGGAGTTGAGGAATTGCCAGGTCGTCTTTGTGCCGGCGTCCGAGCGGGCGAATGGCGCGGCCATCGTGGCCAGCCTGGCGGGGACGCACATCCTGATCGTGGGTGAGCACGACGGCTTTGTGAAACAGGGCGGCGCCATCGGCTTCACCTCGGGCGGCGGCAAGGTGGGCTTCGAGATCAACCACGGCGCGGCGCGGAGTGCCGGACTGGAGATCAGTTCGCGTGTTTTGAAACTGGCGGGCCGGGTGCTCGGATCGTAAGCGGGAAAACTGATGACCGTGTTTCGCGATCTCCCCATCCGGCGCAAGCTGACCGTGGCCGTGCTCGGTACCACGCTCGTCGTGCTGCTCGCCGCCTGCGCCGCGTTCTTCGCCTACCACAGCGTCACTTCCCGGCAGTTGATGGTGCGCAATCTCAACGTGCTGGCCGACGCGCTGGCGCTCAACAGCACGGCCGCCCTCAGCTTCACCGATCCGTCCGACGCCACGGAAACCCTGCAGGCTCTCAGCGTCAAACCGTCGGTCGAGGCCGCCTGCCTCTACAATGCGGACGGCGCGGTCTTTGCCACCTACTCGCGGGGCCAAGAGCGGCAGGTGGTGCCGCGGCGACCGGAGCCCGACGGCACCCGGTTCGCCTCCGGCTATCTCGTCGTGGTGCGGCCGGTGCTGTTCAAAAGCATCCGCCTCGGCACCCTTTACCTGCGCAACGACCTCTCGGATATCAACGCCCAGCTCCGCGCCTACGCGCAGATTTCCGTCGTCGTCCTCCTCGGCTCGCTCCTCCTCGCGTCCGCGCTTTCCTCCGCGCTCCAGCGGGCCATCACCCGGCCGATCTTCGCTCTCACGGACACGGCGAAAAACATCGCCGAGACGCGCGATTACGCGGCGCGGGCGGAGAAGCTCAGCACCGACGAGTTCGGCACGCTCACGGATGGCTTCAACCAAATGCTCGCGGGCATCCAGGAGCGGGATACCGCCCTGCAAGCCGGCAACGCAGCGTTGCGCGCGGAAAACGCCGAGCGCGTGCATGCCGAGCAGGAGCTGCGGGACCGGGAAAAACTGCTGCGCGCCGTCACCGACAGCAGCGAGGACATGATCTTCATCAAGGACCGCGACTCGCGTCTGCTCTTTATGAATCCGGCGGGCTGCCGCCTGATCGGACGGACGCCGGACCAAGCCACGGGTCGCATGGATGCGGAACTCTATCCGGTCTCCGCCCAAGCCGCCTCCTTCGTGGAGATGGACCGGTGGGTGATGGAGGCGCAGCGGTCCATGACCTTCGAGGAAGAGCTCAGCACCCCCGGCGGGGAGCGCCACATCCTGCTCACCGCCAAGACGCCGCGGCTCGACGACCAGGGCCAGGTCATCGGGATCATTGGCATCGCGCGCGACATCACCGAGC
>JAYWEB010000128.1:0-4989 GCA_043779575.1 Chthoniobacter sp.
TTCTTCGCCTTCATCTACAACGCGCTCGGAATCCCGATCGCTGCCGGCCTGCTCTATCCATTCTTCGGCCTGCTGCTCAGCCCGATCATCGCCGGAGCCGCCATGAGCCTCAGCTCCGTCTCCGTCATCGCCAACGCGCTGCGGCTCCGTTCGGTGAATCTCGACGGCTGAACGAGAGCCCGAAGGTTGCGGAACTTTGAATAGCGGCACGCGCGGAGCGTCTGACTCCGCGTATGAAAACATCCCGTCCTCGCCTTTCCTTGATCCTCCTCGCAACTGCCGGTTTTGTGGGCCTCAGCGCGGCTCCCGTGCTGGCGCACGATCCCGACGAGCACCACTACCGCGACCACGTTCGCGCCGATGAACGCTCCCGCCACGCCGCGGAAGATCGTTACCACGCGGCGGCAGCGGCGGATCGTGCGTATGCGACCGGCTCCCCGCGAGCCTTCTTCCATGCGTTGCGCGATCGCAGTCACGCGCAACGCTCGGCGCATGATGCCCACGGCGCGCAAGATCACGCGAGCAACCACGGTCGCTACTATCGCGACTGAGGCGCTGCGGGGCAGCCGCTATTGGATGCGGTCGAGCAGCAGCCGCGACTTGTCCGCGTCCACGGTGACGCGGAATTGCGAGAGCACTCCGTTGCCGAGGAGTCCGGCTTCACCGGAGAAGAGCGGCCGCTGATGCACGCCGGTTTTGACGGCGGCCAAGCGTTCCGAGCCGAGGAGCACGTCGGTATGAATGCGTGCGCGGGAACCCGTCGCCGCGGCGACGGATGTGCCAGTCGCACGACGTGGTTTGGCTTCGGTCACGACCCATTCCAACGAGCTGCTGCATCCGGTATCGAGGCGCATCCATTGGGGTGCGTTTTGATCGACGCTGACACGGACGCAGAACGCATCGTTGCGGCGGACGAGCGGAAGAACCTGCGCGCTGGAAGCCGGGAGTTCGTGGCGATTGAGCAGACGGATTTTTTGCGCCGCGAAATCAATCTGGACGATTCGTTCGCGGAAAAAATCCACGCCGAGCAAGCCGTCGATCCGGGCTCCGCATCCCGCGCTCACGGAACTCAAATCCAAGGCGAGCACTTCGCGCGGCACAACCGTGGCGGAGCCGACCGTCGCGGCGAAGCTCTCGACGCGGTAGGCCGCACACCGGCCGTCCACGCCCTGCACGCTTTCACGAGCGCCGAGTTTCACGCCCAAACGCTGCGCGGTGCCGAGATGCAGCACGCTTCGCCCCGCGCCGGAATCGAGCAGGAAATTGAGCGGCGTCGCTTGCCCCGCGACGCTGACTTTCAGCCAGATCATTCCGGCCCGGTAGTTGAACGGAATCTCCGTGGCCGCACCGGCGGGTTGGAGACCGAGCAAGGCGGAGCAAAAGAGGCTGGCGAGCAAAGGGGCGAGGCGCACGCCGGAGCGGTAAGCAAAACGTGTGCAAGCGCTCTCGGTGCTGTGCCTTTACTCTGGGAAATGGTTTTGCGGGCGAACGTGCAACCGCGGTTGCGTGCGCAAATGGCGGCAAGGTTTGGCGAACTTTGCGCAGCGCAAAAAATGAAGGCTCCCCGCGCTCCGGGGGAGCGGCTGGGAGCCTCCGACTGCGATGTGAGGGTGAATTATTTGACCGGCACGTAAGCGCCGAAGGTCTGGCCGTGGGCGTTCGAGCGCAGCTCGAAGCGCGTCTCGGAGCGGTGTTCCCGCATCGTGCTGGAGTGGCCGATCCCGCGATGATTGCCATACACGGCGACACTGGTGGTTCTCTGGCTGCCCTGCGAATTTTGGGCACGCTGCAAGTCGAGCTGGTTGCGCAGTTGCTGATTGTCCGCGAAAGCGGCGCTGCTGCCGAGGACCGCAAAGTTTGCGGCAATGTGGGTGAATTTCGTGAGGAGTTTCATAGGGATGTTTTGTTTTTTGCTCCCGATGGATTCGGTCGCTGATTAGTGAACGGAGCACGGTTCCCAACCCCCCAACTTTTTTGCGGCTTGTCGCGGGCTTCAATCGGCTCCGTGGCGAATGAAGTCTTCCGGGCCAAATATTGACAAGCCGATGGATGCCACCTACCCATGCGACTCGTTTTGAATTTGTTTCGCTCCAGTCTCTTCATCGCCATCGTCTCCCTGCTCGTGCTGACGGGATATGGTTTCGATCTTTTCGGCGAATGCTGCACACACGATGTGCAGGGACAGGCGGAGCATGGGAAGTCCTCTCCGAATGAGCAGGCTCCGGGCGGTGGCGATGGCTGTCAGTGCATTTGCCATCAGATCATCACTCCGCTGACGCCTGAGCCGCTGCGGGTCGCGGATGCGGTTTTGGTTGCTTCGGATTTTGTGGCGCACGCGGATGAGTTTCCGCCGGATGCGGTGCCGCGCGGCATCGACTATCCGCCTCAGCTCGCTTAGCGCCTGACGCGCATCGCCGCGCCCTGATGGGGGCGGCGAATCTCGCAGCGTCAGGTTTTTTACCCCGGCATTTCGTCGGGGTTTTTCGTGTCCGCACGTCCGCGGGCACGGCCCATCCACTCACCTTTTACCCAATCCCATGCTCACCCGAAAAATCCCACTTCTCACCTTCCTCATCGCCCTGCCATTCGCCGCCATCGCTGCGGAGAAAGAGGGCGATTCCATCACGCTCGCCACGGCGCTGGCGCGCACGCTACGCGGCAGCCCGGAACTCGCGGCCTACGACTATGACCTGCGGGCCGCTGAGGCGCGCATCCTCCAATCCGGCCTGCGTCCGAACCCGGCGCTCGGGCTGGAAACCGCAGGCGCGACGGGATCAGGGCCGTATCAGAGCGCGGATCTCATGGAGAATACGCTGACGCTCAGCCAGCTCATCGAACTCGGAGGGAAGCGCCCGGCGCGCATCTTCGAGGCGGAGGCGGGGCGAGCCGTCGTCGCGTGGGAGTATCAGGTGAAGCGGGTCGCGGTGCTTAAAACGACGACGCTCGCTTTCATCGACGCGCTCTCCGCGCAGCGCCGCTTGGAGCTGGCGGAGGAAGTGGTGAAGGTGTCTGGCGACACCGTGACTCTCACGGAGGAGCGGGTGACTAAAGGACGAGGGAGCGCGGTCGAATCGATCCGGGCGAAGGTCGCGGTGGCGTCGGCGCGGATCGAAGTGGAGCAGGCCCGGCGCGACATCGCCACGGCGCGGGGCAATCTCGCGGCGCAGTGGGGCGCAAAGGCGGCGGACTTCGGCGCGGTGCGCGGCGACCTCGACCAGCACAAGGACGCGCCTTCGCTCCAGAATTTGCGGCAGCGCCTGCTCGGAAATCCCGACCTCGCGCGCTGGACGGCGGAACGCGAGCGGCGCGAGGCGATTCTCGCGAAGCAGCAGACGCTCGCGCGCCCGGACATCACTCTCCTGGCCGGTCCCCGCGTGATTGGCAAAGGAGACGACGCCACGTTTGTCGCCGGCTTTTCCATTCCCCTCCCGTTCAGCAATCGCAACCAGGGCAACATCGCCGAGGCCCGCGCCTTTGCCGCGCTGAACGAAGCGTATCAGGCGCTCACGGGGGCGACGCGGGAGGTGGCGATCCTCGAAGAGAGCGTGATCCCCGGCGCGCAGAACGCCGAAAAGCAACTCAACGACGGCTACGCGGCGGGGCGCTTCACGCAGTTCGAGGTGCTCGATGCGCGCCGCACGCTGAACGCCGCGCGCGTGCAGCAAGTCCGCGCGCTCGCCGACTACCACAAGGCCAAGGCCGAACTCGACGCCCTGACCGCGCGGCCCACCGAACTGCCCACACCCGCGGCGAAGCCCGCCATCCGCAAGAAGTAACCCAACCCCAATTTCAATTTCATGAAGACCAAGACGTTTATCCAGACCATCACCATCATCGTGCTGCTCGTCGGCGCACTGTTTGTCGGCAGCAGAATCCTCAACCTCAAACCGCCTGCACCGCCCGATGAGCACGGGCACGGCGGGGGGCATGAGGAGGGCGAAGGCGGACACGAAGGCCACGCGGATGCGGAGCCTGCCAAAGGCCCGAAGGGCGGACGCTTATTTGGCGAAAAGGACTTTCAAACCGAAGTCACCATCTACGAGCCAGCGGGGTTGGAGGCGGCCTTCCGCGTCTATTTCTACGCGGACGGCAAGCCGCTCGATCCGGTGGGCATTAAGACGACCATCGAGCTGCATCGCATCAATCGCATCGACATCATCACCTTCGCGAAACAAGGCATGTTCCTCGCGGGCGAGCAACCGGCAGTGGAGCCGCATTCCTTCGATGCAAAGGTGGAAATCGAGCGCGGTGGGAAGACTTACAAGTGGGCTTTCCTGAGCCTCGAAGGACGCGTCGAGATGGCCGATGAATCGCGCAAGAAAGCGGGCATCGGCATCGAAACGGCCGGGCCGGCGAAGCTCTCGATCAAGCTCGACCTCAACGGCAAGATCGCGCCGAACGAGGAACAGATGACGCACGTCATCCCGCGCTTTCCCGGTGTGGTAAAGGCGGTGAAGAAGAAGCTCGGCGACAAGGTGGCGAAGGGCGAAGTGCTCGCGACCGTCGAGAGCAACGAGAGCCTGCGCGCTTACGACATCACCGCGGAAATGGCCGGCACGGTCATCAAGAAGAACGTCACGCTCGGCGAATTCGTCTCCGGCCAGGAAGCGCTTTTCACCGTCGCGGATCTTTCGACGGTGTGGGCGGATTTTTCCGTCTATCGGCAGGATTTCCCGCTGCTGCGGGAAGGCCAGACCGTGGTGCTCGAAGGCGGGCCGGGCATGGAAAAGGTCGAGGCGAAGATCGACTACATCTCGCCGTTCGGTTCGGAAAACTCGCAGACCATGCTCGCCCGCGCCGTCGTGCCCAATGCGAAAGGTGAATGGCGGCCCGGCCTGTTTGTGCGCGGCAGCGTCGTCACCGACCAGGCCGAGGTGCCGGTCGCGGTGAAGGCGAACGCGCTTCAGACGTTCCGCGATTGGGATGTCGTGTTCATCAGCGTCGGCGAGCTTTTCGAGGCGGTGCCGGTGGAACTCGGACGCCGCGATG
>JAYWEB010000129.1:0-4974 GCA_043779575.1 Chthoniobacter sp.
GGCGCGGCCGTAGATGTAGGCGTGAACGAGGTAGTCGCGGAGTTGCGAGTCGGCCTGGAGGTCGATCGAGGGCGCAAAGGGTTCGTCCTTTTTGAAATACACAAACCCGCGCGAAATGCTGAGCGTGCTGAAGGGCAGCGACGCCTTGAACTTCTCGATGCGGATGCTGCCTTCGAGATACGGCGCGAGCCCGCTGCCCGCGAATTTCAGATCCACCGCCGCCGCGCCGTTCGCGAGGTTGCCGCGGACGAGAAAGGGATCGTCCGCGCGGGTCTTGATCGCGAGGTCGAACTGCCAATCGCGCAGCGGCGGCTGCGGAAAGGAAACCGTGGCGTGGCGGTTCTGCACGGCGCGCGGCGCGGGCTTCGCTTTCTTGCCGGGCAGCGCGATGGGCAGGATGTCGATCTCTTTGAAAAACCGGCTCTGCGTGAGGAAAAGCGTGCCGCGCAGCGTGCCGGCCTTGAGCGGTCCGGCCACCTTGATGTCGGCGTCGCCGCGGACGGTGATGGAGTCGTCGCGCCGCAGCAGGACTTCCTTGGATTGCAGCCGCAGATCGAAGACCGGCTCGGTGAGCTTCGGGAGTTTGACCGTGCCGCCGAGCTTGAAGGTGCCGCCGCCGAACTCGCCGTCGAAGGTGCCGAAGCTCAGCGTGTCATTGGCGAAACCGAGCTTCGCGCGGAAGGCGCCGAGCGCGGGAATATTCTCGTCGTCCATGCGCGCGCCTTTCAACTCAAGGGCCGCGGAGCCGCTGAGGACGGGCTTTTCCACGGTGCCGCCCACGCGGATGTCGAGCCCGGCGGTGCCTTCGATGCGGCGGACTTTGGGCACGAGTTTCGGGAGCACGGCGAGCGAGGAAGGCGGGAGCTGCACGGTCACTTCGAGTGGCAGCGTCGGGTCGAGCTTCCGGGATTTGATCGTGGCCTCGAGGTCCAAGGGGACGCGCGCTTTGAGCGTCAGCGGCTGGATCTGCGGCTGGCGGAGGACGGCGGCGAGCGTGAGTTCTTTCGCGGGCTTGTTGGAATAGTGCAGGTCGAGATCGAGTTCGGCGGCGTCGATCGGCGCCACGGCTTGCGCTTTCAAGCCGCGCCCCGCGATCTTGAGGTGCCCGACCGGTTCGAGCAGGGTGCCGCCGGCGACGAGGTTGGCGGTGAAGTTGCCCGCGACCGGTGACGTGTGCCCGAAGCTGGCGAGGAGTTTTTCGAGGTCGAGTTTGGTCGCGTTGAGGTTCGCCGCGAGGCGGCCATCCAGCGGGATGAGCTGCTGAGGGTGGTCGAGGTCGATCGGGAGAAAGAGGAAGCCGGTCAGGACGGTGAGGCCGGCCTGCGCCAGACGGATGTCGCGCAGGCGCAGCTTGTTTTCCTTCATCTCCAGCACGCCGGTGAAGTCCGTCGGGCCGGTGGCGATGTGCAGCTCGGTGGACTGCGCGAAGCCGGGGCCATACAGCCCGGCGAGCTTGCACTCGCGGAGATCGGTCTGGTCGAAGCGCGCCTTTTCCACCGCCACCGCGAGCGTGCCGGAGTGCTCCAGCGGCGTGCCAGTTTTCGCCGCCTCACCTTTGCCGCCCCACTCGATGCGGAGCGCGCCGGAGACGGCTGGCTGCACGTCGAAAACCGCGAGCAGCGGCTGGAGCGCGGCGAGGTTGCGGATGTCCACGAGCGCGGTGCCTGCGTAGGGGAAAGGCGCTTGCTGGCCGACTCGCCCGAGCACGGAAATTTGGTCGGTGCCGGTGAGCTTGAGCGCGCACCGCTCGACCGTGATCGCGTGATCGGCGGCGTGGATCTGGACCGCGAGATTCGGCGCTTTGAAGGTGCCGAGCTGGAAGTCGCCGCCGTCCACCCGCACGCTGCCGGTGAGTTCTTGATTGGCGATTTGCAGCGCGCCGCTGCCTTCCACGCGACCGGAGACGACGCGGCCATTCGCCGTCAGCCCGAAGTCCGCGAGCGTCGGCACGTTGATCGAAAATTTCGCCGCGCCGGGAGCGGTGGCGGCGTCCTGGAAATTCCGCGGGATGCGCCAGTGGCCCTGCGCGGCCACGGAGTTTTCGGCGCGGCGCACGTCGAGCGTCTCGACCGTCACGAGGTCGCCGCGGTTGCCGCCGCGGAGCGTCGCGGCGTCGATGGCAAAGGTGTTCACGCGGAGCCGCGTGAGGTCGGCGGAGAGGGTGCTCTCCATTTCGGCAAACGGCGCGAGGCCCGGCGTGTCGATGCGCTTCGAGACCTTGAGGTGCAACTTTCCGGCATCGAGCGAGAGCTGGCTGTTGCCGAGCGCCGCGGCCTCGAGCGCCACCTCCGCGCTGACCCGGCCGCCGCGCAGCGTGACCCGCCCGCCGCCGGTGAGGCTCCCGCGCAGCGGCTCCGGCAGCATGGCCGTGAGCGCGGTGAGATCCGGCGCGTCGATCTCCAGCGTGGCGTCCACGCCGCTGCGCGGGAAGTCGCTCACGGATTCCGGGAGCGCGACCTGCGCCGTGAGCGCGCCATGGTTCGGCCCCGCGTTCACCTGCACGCCAGTCAGTTCGGCGCGGCCATTGTCGAAAACTCCCGCGAGTTCCGCGGCTTGGACTTTGGTCTTGGCGAAATCCAGCGACTCCACCCGGAGACTGGCGTGGCCCTGCCAGGTGCGCGGCTTTTCCGGCTCGCCGGTGAAGCGCAGCCCGAGCCGCGCGAGCGTGCCGAATTCCACGGGCAGCTTCGGCACATTGAAATAGGCGAGCGCGCGATCAATCGAGCTGCCCGCCGCGGCCACGGTCAGCGTGGTGTCGTAGCTCTTGGCGAGGTGCTCGCCTTTTTTGTCGAGCTGACTGCCCTCGAGCCGGAGCGCGGCGGTGCCGCCAAAAGCGCGGGCCTTGAGCTGGGCGCTGCCCCTTTTCTTGGAGCGTTGCGATGCGTCGAAGTTGAGCTTCTCCACCATCAGCTCCGGCCCGAGCTGGAGATGGCGGATGGCGAAATTGCGCGCCTTGTAGCTGGTGGTGCCGCGGAGATTTTCCCACACCGGCACCCCCGGAACCTGCACGCGCGCGGCCCCGATGGTCCCCGGCAGGCGCGGATCGAGCAGCAGATGAAAGCCGCGAATGTCCGTGACGTGCGGGCCGGCGATCACGCTCAGGTTGAGGTTCTGCACTTGCACCCGGTCCGAGTAGAGCGCGGGCTGCCCGAGGATGGTGTTCAGGATCTGGGCGATGCCCTGCCGCGGGCGCGGCGCCCGCTTGGCACCCGTGTCCTGGTCCGGCACGGCCTCGAATCGCAGGTCGGCATCGGTGATCTCGTAGCTGCCGAGAAACTCCCCGATGCCCCGCCGCACCAGCCGCGGAAAACTGTAGTCGAGCCGCACGCGGGCGATGTCGATCTTGCGGACCGGATTCGGGAAGTCGCCCACGGCTTCCGCCCGGACGCCCTCGATGGTGAGGTTGGTGAAAATGCTGCCCGAGAGATGCAGGTCGGCTTTCAAGTGGACGCGCGCCGCACCCGCGATGACGGCCCAGCGCACGCCGTGATGAAACAGCGGCCGATGGAAAAGCGCGACGAGCAGCAGCAGCGGCAGCAGCCAGCGCCGGGCACGGCGGAAGCAGCCGCGTTTCGGCTTCGGTTTCGCAGGTGGAGGCGTGGGCTCCGGCATCGGCGCCAAAGGCTAGCGGCGGCTCCGGGGCATGCAAGGCGGCGCGAGGTTGCGCCCGCGGAATCTTCTCCCCTAAAGTCCGCGCCATGAACGGCCCTTTCCGCTTTGCGCGCAGCGCTGGCTCCACGCTCACGCGCCACGCGCGCCGCGTCGGGGCCATCGGGTGGCGGGCTGCGCAGAAATTCGACGAGACCGACGGCGAGCAGCGCGCCGCGTCGTTCGCGTATTACGCGTTCTTTTCCATGTTCCCGCTGATCCTGCTGCTCATCACCATCGGCACCAGTTTCCTCGGGCCGAAAGCGGACGCGGCTTCGAAAATCATCGCCTACGTGAGCACGCAGATTCCGCTGGAGGAGCAGGATATGCGGACGGTCATCAGCACGATCAATGGCGTGGTGCAGTCGCGGAAAAGCGCCGGCTTCATCGCCATCGGCGTGCTCTTCTGGACCTCGCTGCGCTTTTTCCAGGCGCTCGTCCGCGGCGTGAACCGCGCGTGGGGCACCAAGGAGTATTCGTGGTGGCGGCTGCCGATCAAAAACCTCGGCATGCTCGGCATCCTCACCAGCGTGCTTTTCCTCGGCATCTTTGCGCCCGTGGTGCTGAAGCAAATCGAGGACTTCTATTGGTTTCATTCGCGGCAGGTCGGGCTCGATTTCAGCGTCTTCGGCTACGTCTTCGAGTTTGCCAAACTGCTCATCCCGGTCGTCGTCCTTTTCCTCGGCATGAGCCTCTTTTTCAAATTCGCCCCGCGCCGTCCCACGCGCTTCATCGAGGTCTGGAGCGCCGCGCTTTTCGTCACCGTCTCGCTGGAACTCCTCCAGCGCCTCTTCGTCCTCTACACGCGCAACATCGGCAATTTCAACGCGCTCTACGGCACCTTTGGCAGCGTCGTGGCGCTGCTCCTGTGGATCTACCTCTCGGGCTCCATCATCATCCTCGGCGGCTGCATCTCCGCCGCCCGCTACGAGATCGACATGAGCCTCGCGGATCAGTCCGAGTCGAGCCGGGCCAAATAGCGCGCGATGGCCGACCCCGACCCGCAACCCCAGCGCGAGAGCCTCCGCGAACTCGCGCACCTTTTCGCCTACGTCCGCCCGTACCGGCGGCGCTTCGCCATCGCGATGGTCGCGTCGTTTGTCAGCATGACGTTTGGCGCGCTCTTCCCGTTTCTCGTCGCCCGGCTGCTCGCCGCCGCCGCGCCGGGCCTGCCGCCGGTCGTCATCGCCGGGTGGCGTCCCTCGCTGGATGAAGTCGCCGTCGTCCTCATTGCCTCGCTCGCCCTCCAGGCCGTGCTCACTTTTTTCTCGTCGCTCTCCTTCAACTCCGTCGGCGAGCGCGCCGTCGTCGATCTGCGCCAGGCGC
>JAYWEB010000130.1:0-12498 GCA_043779575.1 Chthoniobacter sp.
ATGGTGCCGATCTTTTGCCCGCGCACGATCTGCTGCCCATCCTGCCGCGCGAGGTTGGAAACCTCGCCTCCTTTTTAGTAGCCGCCGAAGTTCCGCATGTCTTCGTACGGATCCACTTTGTAAACGCTGCGCGGCTTGATGCGCGAAGTCGCGGACGGTCGCGCGTCCGGGTTCGGCGGCTGCAGCGGACGCAGCGGCGCGCGGGGAAGCACCACCGTGGGACCGCTGCCCGGCGTGACGACGGTGGGATCCGCTTTGGCGGCCACCGTTCCGCCCGCCTCCGCCATCGCCGCGGCTAAATCGCCCGGCCCGTTGTAGGCGACGAAAGTATTGATCGGCACCGTGGCCAGCCGTCCGCCGCCTTCCAGCCGGGCATGCTGCGCGACGAAAAGGTGCGGGTCCCAATAGTTCGTGAAATCCCGCGGAAACGCGCTGCGCGCCATCCCGATGCGGAGGTTCTTGCGCAGTTCGAAATGCAGATGCGCCGAATACATGCCGTGGTTGTTGCCGATGGTGCCGATCTTTTGCCCGCGCACGATCTGCTGCCCGTCCTGCACGAGGAGGGAATCGAGATGCCCGTAAAGCGAATCGGCATACGCGATCTGCCCGGCCTCCATGTAGGCGTGGCGGATGATGACCACATTGCCCCAGCCGAGCCGGAAATCGCGGGCGAAGACCACCACGCCGTGCGCGGTGGCGGTCACGGGTGCGCCGAGGTCGGTGTCGCCGCCGCCGGCGCCGTTCCAGTCGTCGCCGAGGTGGCCATTCGGCTGCATGCCGCGCGCGCGGTAGTAGCTCTGGCCGTCGCTCCCGACCGGACTTTGGAAAGCGTCCGCGAGTTTCACGGTCGCCGTGTCCTGCGCCTGGAGGGAGGCGGAGGCGACGATGAAGAGGGCGATGGAAAGGGGCCAGCGCATGGGAGGGGGGGAAGCCTAGGTCGGCGTTTGCGGGGCTGGCAACCCCTCAATGCGCGCCGCCCCGATACGCCAGCGCCAGCAGGGCCAGGCCCAGCGCGAGGCGATAAATGCCGAAGCCGGTGAAGGTGTGGCTTTGCACATACCGAAGGAGCCAGCGCACCGCAAACACCGAGGCCACCGCCGCGACGATCGTGGCGATGATCAGCGGCTGCCAGAGGATGACCTCGTGGTGCCGGAGCGCGTCGAGCGTCGTTTTCGCACCGGCAGCGCAGAGCGTCGGCACGCCGAGGAGAAAGGAAAACTCCGTGGCCGGCCCGCGCCCGAGCCCGAGGAGCAGCGCGAAAAAAATCGTGCTGCCCGAGCGCGACGAGCCGGGAAAAGCCACGGCCACGAGCTGCGCCAGGCCGAAGACCGCCGCCAGCTTCCACGACACCTCGGTGACCGCCGCCCGCCCCCGCAGCCAAAACTCCCCGACGACAAAAAGCACCCCGCCGAGGAGCAGCGCGAGCGCAATGGGCGTGCTGGTATGCGGCAGCGCGAGGCCCAGCTTTTTCATCGTCAGCGCCCCGACGACGGTGATCGCAAAAGCGAGCAGCAGCTTCAGAAAATAGTCGCGATGCTGCGGCTCCCGCCAGCGTTTCAGGGTCGCGAGCCGGCTGGAAAAGAGCGGCAGCGCCGCGAGCACCGCGCCGCATTGGATGACCGCATTGAAAATCTCCGAACCGAAAAACGTCCGGTCGATGGGCTGGCCATCGATCGACAGAAACTGCTCCGCGAGCAGCAGGTGGCCGGTGGACGAGACGGGGATGAATTCCGTGATTCCCTCGATCAGGCCGAGGATGACCGCGATGAGCCAGTGAGACATAGATTTTGGTGCAACGTAAAAGGCAGAAGCCTGTCGGGACCACCCGGCACGCCTCTGCCTTTCACAAAACGGTTCGTGTCAGATCGCCGCGTCGCCGCGTTCTTCGGTGCGGATGCGGATGGCGTCGTCGATCGGCATCACGAAAACCTTGCCGTCGCCGATCTTGCCCGTCTTCGCCGCCGCCACGATGGCCGCCACCGTCTTGGTCACGCGATCATCCGCGACCACGATCTCAAATTTCACCTTCGGGAGAAAATCGACCGTGTACTCGCTGCCGCGATAAATCTCCGTGTGGCCTTTCTGCCGGCCGAACCCTTTCACCTCGCTCACCGTCATGCCCTCGATGCCCACCTCGGCGAGCGCTTCCTTCACGTCCTCCATCTTGAAGGGCTTAATAATCGCTTCGATTTTTTTCATAGGTTTCGGTCATTGCTATCGGCTCGGGAGCAAATGGCAAGCCTGCCCTGAGCGCCGCTGCGAAAACTTCCACCGCGGCGCGCGATCGCCCTTGCCGGGCTGGGGGAGGCGGCGGAGAAAGGCGCATGCTCCAGCTCGCTTCATGGATTCGGGAATGTGACGACGCCCACTTCGCGCGCTTCTTCGCGCTCCGGCCCGACCTCCGCGTGGACGATGCCCGCCGCGGCCCGGTCGATCTCGCCGCGATGCACGGCCTGCTCCTCACTGGCGGGCCGGACATCGCCGCCGAATTTCACCCCGGGCCGCCGGCCGATCCCGCGCTCATCCGCGAGCCCGATCCCGCGCGCGACGCCTGGGAATTCGCCGCCGTTCGCGCGGCCTGCGCGCGCGGCCGGCCCATCCTCGCCATCTGCAAAGGCGTGCAAGTCCTCAACCTCGCCCTCGGCGGCACACTCCACCTCGACATCCGCGGCCACGATTTGCCCGAGATGAAAACCGCCAACCTCCAGCCGCTGCGCTTCGCCGCGAGCGTCCGGCATCGCTTTGAAAAAGTGAACAGCTCCCACCACCAGGCGCTCGACCGCGTGGCCGGCGCGCTCGAAGTCGAAGCCTGGCACGCCGGCGACGGCACCATCGAGCAGGTCCGCGTCCGCGATCATCCGTGGGCCGTCGGCGTCCAATATCACCCCGAGCGCGATATGCTTTACGCCCCGCTGTTCGCGGATTTTTTCGCGCAGCTCAAAGCCTGACGCCCACTTTTTCATGCCCGATCTCATCATTCGCTGCGGTTTCGAGTTCACCTACGAAGCCAGCCAGCCGACGCCGCTGATCCTGCTCATCGAGCCGCGGCTCGACGCGTGGCAGAGGTTGGAGGGGGAAGAGTTCCGCGTTTCGCCGGGGATCGCCGTCCGCCAGTCCGAGGACGTGCATGGCAATACCGTCCGCCGCTTCGACCTGCCCGCCGGACGCACCGCGATCCGGCACGATGCGATCGTCACGGTCACGGCGCAGCCGGAAAATTTCGGCGCCGTGGATGAGCCCGTGCCGGTCTCCGAGCTTTCGCCCGAGCTGCTGCGCTACATCCTGCCGAGCCGCTATTGCGATTCGGACCGGCTGATGGACTTCGCCTTTGAAAAATTCGGCCAGGTGCCGCCAGGGCTCCGGCGCGTCCAGGCGATCTGCGACTGGGTGCATCGCCATATCCAATACCGCTACGGCACCGGCAGCCCGTTCACCGCCGCGAGCGAGATCATCGCGCAGGGCTACGGCGTCTGCCGCGACTTCGCCCACACCGCCATCGCGCTCTCGCGCTGCTTCAATATCCCCACCCGCTACGTCACCGGCTACGTGCCCGACGTGGCCTTTCGCGACAACGGTGCGCCGATGGATTTTCACGCCTACCTGCAGGTCTATGTCGGCCACCGCTGGCAGACCTTCGATGCGCGCTTCAACGTCCCTCGCCTCGGCCGCATCAAAATCGCCTGCGGCCTCGACGCCGTGGACGGCGCGTTTTCCACCATCTTCGGCGCCGCGCAGCTCGCGTGGTTCCAAGTCTGGACCTACCAGATCGACCCCGCCGAAGTCCGCCTCGGCGATCCCATCGACCTCTCGAAACGTCTCTGCGGCACGACCCAGCTCATCCTCCCGCCGCGCGTTCCGCCCGTGTTGGTGGAAAAATCCCCGTCATCCTGAGCGGAGTCGAAGGACCTCTAGCTATTCCCTGGTCGGAGGCGGTTGGGTGAAGGAGCGCCGCTCGCTCACCGGCCTCCGCCGAGAGTTAGAGGTCCTTCGACTCCGCTACGCTCCGCTCAGGATGACCGTTGTTTCGCGCCACCGCCCCGCCCGCTCACGCAAACGCCGCCCGCAGCAGCGCGAGACCTTTCGGCACCGCCGTCTCGGCCGCCTCCTTGCCTTCCATTTCGAGCGCCACGTAGCCGGTGTAGCCGGCGTCGCGCAGGATTTTGGCGATGCGTTTGTAGTCCAGATCGAGGGTGTAAAACTCCCCGCCCCCGTCATACGTCTTGGCCTGCACAAAGACCGTCTTCGGCGCGATGGCCGTGAGCTTGTCATACGGGTTTTCGAGGAAGTTTCCCGTGTCCATCAGCGCCCCGAGCCACGGCGAATTCACCGCCTTCACGATGCGCATCTGGCCCTCGGGCGTGTTCGTCAGGCCCCAGTGGTTTTCGAGCGCCAGCGTGACTCCGCGTTCCTGCGCCAGCTCCACGCATTTCTGCATCGCGTCGATGCACCACTTGAAACCGTCATCCTCCGTGAAGTCTTTGAGCGCCGGCTCCTGCCCGCGCGCCTTCATCAGCAGGGCGAAATCCGCGATCGTTTTCCAGCGCCCCGCGTTCACCCGCATGCAGGGCACGCCGAGCGCATACGCGATCTCGATGCACTTTTCGGTGTGGGCCACCCACTTGTGCCGCTCCGCCTCATTGGGCGACACAAAGTCCTGCTCGATCGACAGGCAGATCAGCGCCACGCCGGAGCGAAACGCGTGCCGTTTCAGCCGCTGGCAGTAGGCGTGAACGGTTTCGTCCAGCCGCCCGAATTCCGCGCAATCCATCTGCCGGTGCAAAATGTCCACGCCGTCCACCCCGAGTGCCGCCGCCTTGTCGATGACTTCATCGATGGAAACCTTCGCCGTGGTAAAGTGCCAGTAGGAGTAGCTGGAAAGGCCGATCCTGATCCGGTTCGCCGGAGCCGCGGGCGGCTGCGCGAAAGAGCGGGCGCCCAGCGCGAGCGCCGCGCCGGCCGAGGTGGCGAGAAACTGGCGGCGAGTATTCATGGGGTGTTGGTGAAAATTTCCAAAGCGCCTGCCAAAATTTCCATCCCGTTAATTTCGTGTAAAAAACAAAACGGGATGAACGGAACGGCTGACACCCCGGTGCCTCAGTTCGCGCCCAAGCGCAGCCGCGGATCCTCCGCCAGCAACTCGGCCAGCGCGGGCCAGCCCTCCTCGTCCAGCGCCTGAAACGCATGCAGATACACCGCGACCACGCCGGGATCGTGCTTCGCAAAAAGCGGATCGATCGCCGTGACCAGCGCGGCTTTCTCCGGCGCCGGCGGCAATGTCTCGATGGTGCCATTCGCATCGTGCGCGATGCCCAGGCCGTCGAGAAAATCGCAGAGCAGCTTCGCCTGCGCGCCCACCAGCCAGATCTGCAGCAGATGCGCACCCACGGTTTCATTCACCTTGCGACCCAGCGCCTCGCGCATCCACGCATACCGCTCCGCCCGCGGCTTGCGCTCCACAAAGATGGTGCGGAGCTTCCGCTGCTTGGCCAGCGTATCGAGCGTCGTCTGGTAGAGCGGCCGCTCTTTCTCCGCGAGAAAAGTGAAAAGCTGCTCCGTCACGGCGGGCGGCATCTGGGCGAAAATTTCGTGGGGCGTAGGCATGATTGAGGGTCCGCGAGGGTAGGAGCACCCCGGCGAAAGTCCAGCCCCGCGTGGAGTCGCCGCGCCTGCTCAGCGTGGCCAGCGTTTCGGCTAAAACGGAATTCGCAAAGGCACGCGCTTTTGGATTTCCCGGCGGATGTCGGCGGGCGGCTGCGGCCGGGATTTCGGCCGCGGTTCGTCGTGTGTGCGTTCCTTGGGCGGCTCGTCCCGGTTCTCGGAAGTCCTCGGCTCTTCCTCGGTGCGCGGCGGCAAAGGCGCTCTGACTTTCCGCCACGTCGCCGGCCCGAGCGGATCGACGGTCAGCAACTGCGTGCCCGTCTTGAACTGATAGGTCACGACGGCCGTCACCCCGGTGGTTTCCGAAGTCCGGCGGATGCGCCCGTCGCTCGCCGTCAGCGTGCCACGCCAGGTTTTCCTCCTCGCCCTTCGTTTTCGCCACCACCGTCGAGTCGAGCCATCGAGCCGCGTGGCGATGTCGTTCGGCAGCAGTTCCTTGATCGCCACGCGCCGCCCGAGCGAGCCATCGTCCGCCAGATACGTGATGCCAAACCCGCCCGCCTCCCGCAAGAAGCCGGCCTGCGGCTGCGCAAGCCGCCGATCACCCCACGAGTGGTGCCAGCCAGCGCGCTGATCCGCAACCACCACAGCGTCCAAGACTGGGAGCACTTCCTCGGCTGACACATCCGCAAACGAAATACGCCCGAGAGGATTCGACCCGGCTACCGCAGCCGGCCTTTTCCGCGTTCGTTTTCGAGGAATTCCGACGGTGCCATCAGCGGCATTCCGTAAAACTGATTGCCGAGCAGCCCCATGAAATCCGCCCGGTCCAGAGTCAGCAACACGTTGGCGGATGCGAGCGCACTGAGCAGCACGGGCTTGTCTTTGCTCACTGGAAAAACGAGCGCGCGATCAAGGCTCACCACATCGTCCACGATCACGAGACGCGGGCGCAGCCGCGACCATTCGCCCGTCGCTGCCGGCGGCAGCTTCCGCAAGTTACGCACGGTTTCGCCCACCACCCAAGGACAGGCGAGCAACTCCCAGCGCTGCGCCGGCGCGTAGTCGAACAATGCGCGCGACGAGCCATGCGCCGAACCGCACGCGGCCAGGAGGACGCTGGTGTCGAGGAACAGCCTCACGCCCCGGCGAGAAACCGCCGGTGCCCGGCCTCATCCTCCGCGATCCACTGCTCGATTTGCTCACGCGGAATGTCGCGCGGCGGCGGCAGCGCCCCCGCCTTGCCGTGCAGCCGCGTCGCGAGGAAAAGCAGGAGTTCCTGCTGTTGTTCCGGCGGCAGCGTGTCGGCGGCCTGTTCGATTTCGGCGAGCGTGCTCATCCCCGCAGGATGCCGCGCCGGAGCCGACACGTCAACCGGGCAAGACCTCGTGGGATAACTGCGTGCTCGCGCACACGGAAAATCAACAGCCGCAAAGCCGACGCCTCTCACACGAAGCCGGTCTGCGGCTGCGCATGGCGTTTGGGTTTCAACGCTCGAATTCCAAGAGATTCTTCGCCGCGCTGTTGAGTCCTTCTTCACACATTCGGTCGATGAGTCGAAGCGCACGGGGTTGTGCGGGATCGGAAGCGAGCTGCTGATAGGCGCGGAAGACGAGTGGGCCGACTTTATACTCATCGCCCGCGTGATGAGTGCGCATGTCGCGAGCCTGCGCTGCGCATCGTTCCACGAAAGTTTCGCACACATCGAGCACCACCTCGGGTAGCTTGTATCGGGAATCTTCGAGCGCACGGAGCAGATGCGACGGACCGGCGGCGAACGCGGCGCTTTTCAAGAATCGCGAGATCAGTTTGCCGTATTCGGTGAGTGGGAGATCAGATTTTTGCCACAGATGCCAAAAACAATTCGCCGACTTTTGCAGAACGGTGGCATCGGCGTCATCGAAGAGCACGGTTAGCGTTTGCTCGCACCACTCGCGGCAATCTGGATGCGTGAGGTTGCTCTTGGCGATCTCCGCCACGCCGAGTCGGGTGGCAGCGTCACCGTTTAGGGCAGTCGTCACGAGGTCCGCTTCTTCGGCGTGAGTCAGTCGGGCGAGAGCCGCAAGGCGCGCTCCGGCTTGGCAGACCTTGGCTTGCCCGGAACGCAGCATCCTTTCGATGTGTGGACGCATCGCTGCCATGTGCGCGGAAAGACCGCGCCGGATGAACTCCTCGGCGTAGTGCGTGCCCAACAAGGCATCATCAGTTTCGGAGAGTGTGTGAAAGAGCGACACTCCGAGATCTTCATCGTAGAGCGCGACGCCGAACAAGGTCGAAACCGCGCACGCGCGAACCGAGATGCTTGGATCGCGGACGAGGCGTTCGATCGTCGGGAGAAATGTGTCGAGGTAGCGCCGGTCCGTAATGAGCAAGTTGCGAAGTTCCTCGGCGACACGCCCGCGCACGGTGTTGATCCCGCAGGTGAGGATGTCTCCACCGAAGTAAGCAGTTTCACCTTCTTTTTCCGCACGCCATAGCTCTCGATCTGGATCAGGATGCTCTGTCGCGAGGCGCACTAGAAACTCGATCGCGTCAGGAGGCAGGAACTCATCGGTAATCCTGCTCAGCAAATCGGCGGCAGGTTTCAGACACGCTTCGTCATCCGAATCAAAAACCCTGCGTGTCACCTCGATCTTTAGTGCGGAAGCAATCGTCGTGTCCTTCAAGCCGTAGAGGACATTCATCCAATAGCAGGAAGCGATGTCGGGCGGGAAGCGAAGCGCCAGTCTCGCGAACCGCTCCGGTTCTCGCTTCACGAAGTTTTGCATCATGCCGGCGAATTCCTGCTCTCCGCCGAGTTCCGGGTGCTCCCAATCCCGATGGTGTCCAACGCCACGATACTTTGCGATGGTGGCGAGCCAATCGTCATCGCTCATGTCCTTGGCCGCCTCCTCGGGGACGGGCGAAACGACCGTGTAGGAACGGATTCCTTGTGGCGCAGAATCGGGCTTTCCGAACTTCGTTTCCAATTCTGCAAGACACTCGGAAGTTCGCGCGCTCCGCCGCACTGGAGGAAGCGCAGACAGCAAGGTGAAGTTCGACCGCCCGCGAATTCGCGCACCGTCTTCACTGCGCTCGTAGTCGGTGCTGTATTCGGAAAGGACGACTTCGAGCGTTTTGAAAGTCTCAGCCGAACAGTGCGGCGAGAGCTTTTCGATGAGGCACCTGCTGATCCAGTGCGAACTGTCGTGGTAGCCGCAGTGCAACCGCGCGGGTTCCGCACAGAAAAGTGCCATCGCTTCTTCCGCGAATTGTTCGCCGCCATCCGCGTAAGTTCGCAAGAGCAGGCTATTCGCCGTGTGCGTGCGACTGGCATGAAGCAGCGCGATGAAAGGACGCAAGCTGTCCGGGTTCTGCTGTCCGAGGATTTCAAAGGCAGCCTCACAGGCACCGAGATAGGCGGCATCAAGTGAGATGTATCCGCCCGTGATGCGGAAGGACCAGATGGAGTCGCGTGGAAAATCTTTCTCTTGAGGAAACAACGTGGCCTCCACCGCGCGCACGACCGATGGAAGGACATGAGTCAGGAATCCGTGCGGCGCTTTGCGAGCACTTTCAAAGAGGTCATCCACACCGAAGTCGTCATCCATCGACACGCTTGGTGATTGGTCGTCCACGCGATTAGCCAACGCTCTTGCGACCTGTCGATCAAGCCAACGGGCCGCAACCTCTGCGCACCAATCCGGACGCTTCTCTGACAAGCCACCGAGCATACTCCAAAATGTGCCATTCGATGCGAAGCGATCCCGCGCATCGTCCAGCGTGCCATCGTCCAGCAGGCGCAGAAACAACTCGAAATACCGGCGGCTCTTCCCGAGATCGTGGACTTCCATCATGTAGCGAAGCCGTGGAGTCCACTCGCCACCGCGCCCGGCGAAAGGTTCGATCAACTCCGCCACCCGATCACAGTGCTCATCGGTCTGCCAGCGCAGATAGGTGACCACGACATTTTCCAGCCACGGCTCACCCGAGTTCAACCAACGCGCGATGTAGCCGAGACGATCCGCCACGCGGAACAACGTGCGCGAAGCGCGGAACGTCTCGAAGGTTCGCGTGGCGATTTTGTCGGCGTTGACTTCGCCACGGCGCACGCAGTCGAGTTCCGATTCGATCCGGGGAAGCAGAATAGCCCATTCGTCGTCGCCGGGATCGGGAAACGCCGCGATCAACTCGATGATGAGCAGTTTCAAATGCGGGCGAATCCTTTCGCTCGCTAGCAGTGCGCTCGCGTTGCGCACGTAACGATCCCGTTTGTCGTCGCGGAGATAGACGAGCACCTGTCGAGTCTGTGCGCGCCGGAAAAGATGCTGTGTGTCGGCTTCGAGAAAGTCGGCCAGCTCCTGCTTCCTATTCGCGAAGTTGCGCGCGAAGCAGTAATCGAAAAAGCTTTCGTGACCGAAACCGTAACTCCGTCCATCGAAGGTCAGGACTCCTTCGGAAACCATGACCGCGAGAAAGTGCGGCGAGAAGTCGTCGAGCCGCGCGGCGGGAACGGAAATTTCCTGCGCTTCGTTCATCTCACGCACCAGCGTTTCGATGATCGGCATCCACTCGCCCGCTTCCGCCGGCCACGCCGTCGCAAGCGTAGTGCGCTTCGCGCGCCAGTAGGCGTCGAAGAGTTCCTTCTGCGAAACGAAGCTCGCCCGGTCATTCCGAACGAGACCCGATTCCACGAACAGTGCGAGATTTTGCGGGAGGCGCAGCAGCGTCATTTGCGGCGGTGTGAGCCGCGCCACGTCGCCGCCTTCCGCTGCAAGCACAGCGCGAACTTCCGCTTCCGAAAGTTCTGCGAGCATGCATGGACTTTCATCTTTCGGAAGTAAGGCGCGGAGCCGAGCGTCGTGCTCAAAATCAAACTGCCGGCACGCGAGGATGAGATGGATTTCTGCATCGGCACGCAGGCCGCGCACCTCGCCGATCAAGGCAGCAACCGTATCGAAGAATTCCGAATGCCGCCCGGATGTCGTGCTCACAGCATCGAGTTGATCGACAACGAGAACGACCTTCTGGCGGGGAAAGGCACGGGCCAGCACGAGCGCGGGCGACTCCGGCAGACTCAGTTCCGCGCCCAGCGCCAGCGTGGACGGGACGGGCCGCATCCGATCGAGCCGGAACGCGAGCACGGGAATGCCGCGCGCCACGAGGCCTTCGACGATCTCCAGCAGGCAGCCGCTCTTTCCACTGCCCGCCGTGCCGGTGATGAGGATGTCGAGCGCCGCTTTGGATTCGGCCACCTTCCCGATGATCTCGCCCGCCGCCGCCCGCGGAATCATCTGGCCGCGAATGAGCTTTATCCGCTGGCCGACGATGTAACTCTCCGTCGCCGATTTCAGGCGGGCGAGCACACTCGGCTCCATCGGAAACGCCCGAGGATGGATGCCGCGCGTGCGCAAATGTTCACGGATCGACTCCGCCGTGAGCACCTGATGAACGCTGTCCTGATAGAGCGTTCGCAAACAATCGAGAGCGGTTCGCGCAGGTGCATCCAACATCCCGCCTAACTCATTGCAGAGGCTCTGCGCGAGCGTGTAGTCATCGGCACTCCGCACTTCGACCCCGCGCAGAAACTCGAAAGCGTCGGCCTCTTCCACGTTTCCCCAACAGCGACGCAATTCGTCGAATTGCGACTGCCATTTTTTCTCCATGAGGAATTTCGCCGTGAACTCCTCGAATCCCTGCGCATCGCGGGCGCGCTCCGCCAGCGTGCGCAGCTCCGGCGCATCGGTGATCGAGGCAAAGACACAGCGATGTCCCACACGCAATTGCCCGGCGAAAAATGCGAGCACGCCTTTGCCAGCGAGAGCGGTCAACGACCATGTCTCCTGACTGAGGAGTTGTCGCTTCACCTGCCAATGTTCACGCCCCGCAGCTCGCTCTATCCAAAACTCCGCGCCGTCCACGCGCGGCTCCTCCACACGAATGCGCTCCGCACTTTCGTGCAAGAGGTCGAGCATGGCACAGACACCCCAGAGCGTTTCGTATGTCGCGCCCGCTTTTTCTGCTGCTCCTCCGGAAAGACTGCTCATGGCAAAGTTCAGCTAACGACTCTCACGCGCTTTCCTCAATGCCAAGAATGCACTGCCTCATGCCGCAGGAAACGGCAGCGGGGCTTTTCTTTTCATCCTTCCAATCGCTCCCTCAACGCCTCTGCCTGCTGCTCAAACTTTCGCGGGTTCGTTTTCTTGAGCTTCGCGAGGTTTTGCAGCTTCCACCGGAGCGCTGGCAATTCGGAAAGGTGCGGGCAGGACATCAGGCCCCACTCCGGTTCTGCGCGGGCGATGCTGAGCAGGAAGCGCCGTTGCGCGTCCGTGAGAGCGGCGGGGAGTTCGCAACGCAGGCGCTCGCGCGCCGCCACCAACTCGGCGAGCGAGATCGGCTCGACGGTCATTCCTACAAACTCGTTCTCGAAGGCTGGCGCCATGTTGCTGTCGCGTGAGAAAAGAACTTCGTGAATCGGTCGGTTGTGCCCCGCGAGGTAGCACACGAAGCACTCCACGATGTCCGCATGGATGGCGAGGACGATCTGGCTTTCTGCAAAAAAACCGCCGGGCTCCTCGCGGAACCCGGCGGTTGTTAGTTGTTAGCGGATAGCTAAACGCGTCGCTTAGTAGTCCATCCCGCCCATGCCGCCGCCGCCGTGGTGCGGGTCGCCGGCCGGGGCCGCTTTCGGCTCGGGCTTCTCGGTGATGATCGCCTCGGTGGTCAGGAGCAGGCCGGAGATCGACGCCGCGTGCTGGAGCGCGCTGCGGGTCACTTTGGCCGGATCCACGACGCCGGCTTTGATGAGGTCTTCATAGACGCCAGTGGCGACATTGTAGCCTTCATTGCCTTTGCGCTTCTTGACTTCCGCAACGATGAGCGCGCCTTCCTGGCCGGCATTGTCGGCGAGGGTGCGGAGCG
>JAYWEB010000131.1:0-4954 GCA_043779575.1 Chthoniobacter sp.
CAGGCACGGTCCTCAGCCGGAGCGGCCGCGACTGGTTGCAGCTTCAACTAAACGCTTCGCCCAAAACACAGGTGTCACTTTAATTTAGAAAGATGGTATTATTTCGGCAGGCGCACGCTTTGCGCGTGGCGGACGCGGTTTTGCGGATCGTAGCGGAGCTTGAGCGTCTGGAGGCGGCGGTAGTTTTCCGCGCCGTAGTAGGCGGTGGGCCAGTCGGGGAAAGCGAGGTCGGGGTAGTTTACGTAGTGGCGGCGGATGCCGGCGCGGGCGAGGTGCTCGCGGATGCGCCCGGCGGCGGCGATGCGCGCGGGTGCGTGCGCGGGGTTTTCCCAAAACGCCTGCTGCTCGCCGAGGTAGCCGAACTCGCGATGCGGGTAGGCTGCGGCCGGTCCCGATGCGATGGCGCCGCCGAGCGTGTTGATCTGAAAAATCATCCCCGGCTCGCGCAGCACCTCGGCAAAGACGGCGGGCAGCGCGGCTGCGAGATCGGCGATTCCCTTGTAAAATCCCGCGCTGCAATTTTTGAAAAACTGCGGCCCCGGCTCGCCGTAATAACGCGGCAGCGCCCGGGCCAGCGGGACGGTGCCGGCGTCGCTCGTGCGATCCGTGACGGTGGAAAGCGCGCGGCGGAAAGCGGCGATGCCTGGGTCCCCGGTGGAGCCGATCGTGGTCAGCAGCACCGTGACCTGCCGGCCGTTCATGACCCACGCGGAGAAAGCGTCGCGCGGGAGCGCGGCGGTCGCCTCGAACCAGGCGGCGAGCAGCACTGCGGCGTCGCGTGCGTTGAGGTTAAAGGCGCGGAATTTCCAGGATGAAAAAACCTTGGGCGCGACCCTCGTTTGCAGCGTGAGCTGCGTGACCACGCCGAAGTGGCCATGACCGCCGCCGCGGCAGGCCCAGAGCAGATCCGGCTCGTCGCGCGAATCGCGAATCGCACCCGTGCCATCCACCATCCGCACGGCGCGCAGGTGGTCGCACGTCAGGCCCCACTTGCGCGCGAACAGGCCGTAGCCGCCGCCGAGCGTCAGCCCCGCGAGGCCCACCGTGGCGCACGAGCCCGCCGGGAGGAAACGTCCGCGCGCCATCAGGAAGCGGTTCACTTCCGCGAGCCGGCAGCCCGCGCCCGCCGTGAGCACGCCCGTCTTGGCGTCCAGCCGCAGCTCCTGCATCGCCGAGACCTCCACGACCAGCCCGTCGTCATTCAGCGACAGCCCCTCGAACGAATGTCCGCCGGCCTTCACCGCCAGCGGCCAGTTTTCCGCGATCGCGCGCCGCACCGCCGACCGCACGCCCGCCTCGTTCGCGCACCGCGCGATCCGCTTCGGCTGGGTGGCGATGCCGCCGTTGTAAAGCGCCCGCGCCTCCGCGTAGCCCGCGTCCTCCGGCTGGAGAAACGCCACGTCTTTCACCTCCGCCGGAACGGCGCCCAGCGCATCCGCGAGCACCGCCGAGGTGGCGGCGAGCGAGGTCTGGAGAAACGAACGGCGCGTGTGCATGCGGATGACGACGCCGCAGCTAAGTCGCTTCCCGGCGAATTGCCAAGAGCCCGCTCCCGCGATGGCTGCCGGCCTCGCGGCTGGCTTATCGTGCCCGTTTCCGAGCACCATCCGCGACGCCACTTCATGCACCCACCATTCCGGCTCCTTTCCCTCGCGGCCACCGTGCTGCTGCTCGCCGCGTGCAGCACCAGCGCGCCGATTTTTTCCCGCACCGCTCCGCCGCTCGCGCAGGCCGCGGCCGAGTTGAGGCAGGCCCGGCGTGCCGCCCTGCCCGCGGAAACCCGCGCGGCCTGCTACCTCGATGCCGCGGCGCGCGCCTCGACCAGCACCGCCGATCCCAAAGCGCAGGCGATTTACAATGATGCCGCCGGCGAACTAACCGCGCTCCTCCGCTCCGCCGATGATGGCCGGCTCTGGAATCGCCCGCTCGCCCTGACCGCCCACTCCACGACTTACCGGCTGCGCTTCCAGCCCGGTACCCGGGATGGCGTGTGGTCGCCCGACGACTTCACGGCTTTCACCCCGGCACATGAAATCCGCCGCCGGCACCTGCGCCGCTCCGTGACCGAAAGCGGCCTCGGCAGCACGCCGGAAGCCTTGAGCGCGTCCCACGTCTGGCCGCACCAGTCCACGTTCGGCGGCTCCATCTGGTTCTGCCGCGCCAGCTCGGCGAACTTCTCCGCCGCGTCGCGCTTCGCTACCAGCGTTTCGAGATACGTGGTGAACCGATCGACGGGCTCCTCCTGATATTCGAGGCGCTTCATTTCGCTTGGGGTGTGGAGAACGCGCCAGCGCGCCGGGCGGCTCGCTTTTCTCCGGCACCACGAGCAGCTCGCGATACGGCACGCCGAGGTGGTGCGTGTAGATGAAGCTCTTACCTTTGAAGTCGAGTGATGGCATGGCGGGTCAGTGGGAGGCGGCGGGGAGCTGGTCGGCGGAGGCTTCCCAAGGGAGGTCCGCTCTGAGGGTGTGGATGCTCTGCGGCGTGGCGGGGTAGCGGTGGCAGGGGACGTTCCGTGGCGCATGGAGCGTGGACTAGCGGACGGCGGGGCTGGTGGTACGGGGAAATTCGTGTGGCAGTGATTGGTGAAGTGCCCGCGGACGGCATCCACGATGCTATGCTGCCCCTGGGACGGTTTGGACGCAGCGCCCGCGTCAGTCCTTCTGCTCCCACCCCGTCACCACCCCGTCGTCCAGCGTGACTTTCAGCCCGAAGCGGCTGCGGGCGGTGGGGCGATATTTCCAGATTTCCTTGGTCTTGGTCTTGAGGACTTTCTCGTCGGTGTCGGCGGGGTTGCCGAGGGATTCGCGGAGTTGCTCGGCGGTTTCGCCCTGCCAGAGGACGCCGCGCATGATGCGGCGCGCGATTTCGGGATCGCCGTATCTTTCGATGAGCAGCCGGCGACGACGGCGCCAAGCCCAGACACAGACAGCTAGAATGAGGACAGCCACACCTAACGTGGTGGGGAAAAGATGCCGCCACTCAAGGATGGCAAGACTGTCGCCCGGAGACATGGCGGGGAGCTAGGTCGCGCCGGCGAGGCAGGCGGCGCGGGGAGGTTGGGGGGCGAGGTTGAGTTCGGCGAGGAGCTGGCGGTCCTCGTCGGTGCCGGGGTTGGCGGCGGTGAGGAGTTTGTCGCCGTAAAAGATGGAGTTGGCCCCGGCGAAGAAACAGAGCGCCTGGGCTTCGCGCGAAAGGCGGGTGCGCCCGGCGCTGAGGCGGACTTTCGCTTTGGGCAGGGCGATGCGCGTGGTGGCGACAAGGCGGACTAACTCGAAGACATCCACCTGTGGCTGCGCTTCCATCGGGGTGCCGGGCATGGCCATGAGGCAGTTGATGGGCACGCTCTCGGGGGCGGGCGAGAAGGTGGTAAGCACCTCAAGCATGCGGAGGCGGTCGTGGACGGTCTCACCCATGCCGATGATCCCGCCGCAGCAAACATCCATGCCGGCCTGTTGCACGGCCTGGATGGTGTCCACGCGGTCCTGAAAGGTATGGGTGCTCACGACCTCGGGGTAATACTCGGGCGAGGTGTCAATGTTATGGTTGTAAGCGGTCACGCCGGCCTCCTTGAGCTGGCGGGCTTCCGGGAGGCTGAGCTGGCCGAGGGTCACGCAGACTTCCATGCCGAGCTTGCTGACTTCACGGATGGTGCCGAGCACCTGCTCGAATTTCGCGTCACCGCTCCGCACACCCTTCCACGCCGCACCCATGCAGAAGCGCGTGGAGCCATTCTCCCGCGCGCGCTTGGCGACCTCCAGCACGGCCTCGGTTTCCATGAGCCGCCCGGCCTGCACATCGGTGGTGTAGCGGGCGCTTTGCGCGCAGTAGCCGCAGTCCTCGGAGCAGCCGCCCGTCTTGATCGAGAGCAGGGTGCAAAGCTGCACCTCGTTGTTACTCCAATGCTCCAGGCAGGCATTGCGCCCGCGCTGGAGGAGGTCGAAGAACGGCTGGTCGTAGATGGCTTGAAGCTCGGAGAGGGTCATGGGTCGGTTAGCGCGTCCAGCGGCCGCCGGGGCTGGAGAGGATGGGGAGTTCGTCGGTCATGTATTGGGTCTTGCCCACCGCGCCGATCATCGGGACGCCGGTGGCGGAGCGCCACTTGCCACTCATGCTTTCGCCGCTGTGGCAGCTCCAGCTTTTGACCAAGGCATCGCGGGAGAAAATGCCCCGCTTGAGCTTGGTCAGGTCGTCCTGGTGGAGCCACGCCTTCGAGGCGCTGTCGATGGTGTTGGAGTAGTCGAACATCCAGCACGCTTTGTTGCTGTGGCCGAAGAACTCGAAGTCCGCGATCTTTACGCGCGAACGGTCCTGACCGTTATTGAGGTAGCTGATGACTTCCTCCGGGCGGTCGAACCACACGAGCTTCACCTTGTAGGCATCGCGCACGCTGGCGATGTGGCTGATGAGGTCGTTGTTCTCCTGCTTCGCGCGGTTCATGTAGGCCGGGCGATAAACCAGCCACGTGATCTGCGCGCCGGGCGCGCTGGCCTGGAGCTGCTCGATGCGGATGCGCGAGGCGCGGATGAAGTTCATCCACCAGTTGTCATGCGGCTGGGCCTTCCACTTTTCCCAGACCCACAGCGAGACGCCGCCCGTGAGGATGACGAATTCCCCGCTGGCCGCCGTGGGTGCGGGGTCCGCCGCGCGCACCGGCGCGAGCGAGGTGAGAAAGGCGGTGAGCAGAAGCAGCAGGGAGCGGCGCATGGGCGGGGAAAATGCCCGGCTTTCGCGGGATGGCAAAGCGGAAAACGCCGGCACGCGGCCAAGGGAACCGCGGGGTTGCCATTTTCGATCGGGACGGACATACACTGTTTTTCCACCCGACCGAATGGCCAAACGCAGCGACAAAAACCACCTCTGATACCATCTTTCACAAATAAAGTGACATACGGATGAAGATTGGGCAGAGGAGTGGAATGGCTGGAGTAAAACTGCAACTTGGGATGCCTGA
>JAYWEB010000132.1:0-12461 GCA_043779575.1 Chthoniobacter sp.
GCCCGAGGTGCAGCACTTTCACCGACTTCGGCACCAGCGTGAAGGCCAGCCCCAGCCCGACCTCCTGCGCCGCCACGATCCCGGCCTGCGGCTGCGCGCGCGGCGCATCCGCCGCGGTGGTCAGCCGCCGCAGCGGCCAGCCGAGCGCGAGGATCGCGAGGAAAGCGAGCAGCGCCCGCAGCCAGGGGGAGCCGCGCATTTACTTCAGCCCTTCCACGAGCGTCGAGACGTTGTGCTTGTACATCCCCTCGTAAGTCGCCGCCGCGCCGTCCCCGAGCCCGTCGGCATACAGTTCCCCGCCCAGTTTTGCGCCCGTCTCGCGCGTGATTTCCGTGAGCACTTTCGGGTTCTGGATGCTCTCCGAAAAAATCGCCTTCACCCCCTGCGCTTTGATCGTCGCGATGATCTCCGCCACCTTTTTCGACGACGGCTGATCCGCGGTCGAGACGCCCTCGATGGCGTAAACCGTAAAGCCATTTTCCTTCGCGAAATACTGAAACGCATCGTGCGACGTCACGAGCTTCCGCTGATCGCGCGGCAGCTTCGCCAGCTCCGCCTTCGTCCACTTTTGCAGCGCCCCCAGCTTCGCCAGATACTTCGCCGCGTTGTCGGAAAAAACCGCCGCATCCGCCGGGCTGGCCTTGCTCAAGGCCTCGCGCACGATCCTCGCCGCCTTCCCCATATTGGCGAGGCTGTGCCACCAGTGCGGGTCCTCATCGGTCGCGAGCCCGCGGCCCTCGTGCCCCGGCTCCGGCTTCATCTTCAGCGAAGCGAAACCGTCGCCCACCTCGACCAGCGCGCCCTTCGTCCCGGTGCTCTCCTTGAGCTTCCCGACATAGCCCTCCATGTGCTTTGCGGAAAGCAGGATGACCTGCGCCTCGCCCACCGTTTTCAGATCCGCGGGCTTCGGCTCGTATTCATGCGGATCGATGCCCGGCTTCACATGCGCCGTCACCGCCACACGCTCCCCGCCCACCTCCTGCGCGAGTTCGGTCAGGATCGTGGAAAAGCTTGAAACCCGGACCTTCGCATCCGCGAAGGAGGAGTGCGTTAGCGCGAGCAGCGTCAGCAGAAAAAGGCCGGGGGCTTTCATGCGGCGAAGAATAGAAAACCGGCAGAACGCCGCAAGAGCATTGCACGGCATGGCGGGCTGCGTCCGCTTGAACCCGCTTGAACCCGCTGGCTGAACCTGGCTTCCGCCACGCGGCGCTTATCCGCCGCGCCGGACATTAGGCCGTGGCCGATGGCCCAAACCCAGCAGGCCCGTGCAGAGGAGCGCCAGGACCCCTGGCTCGGGGACGGAACCGTCGGCACCGGCCTGAATGGGCATATCGCTGACGTTCTCATAAGCCCATGAAATGATCTTTCCGGGGCCAATATTGCTGATCTGGATCTGGATCCAGCCGTAGTAGTCCGGCCCGCTCACAGTCGAGCGGAAGGTGACGCCCAGGTAGCCCGGCGCGTTCAGCGCAAACTGGGCGGAGCCAATGCCGAAGTGCGTGGACGAACCGCTCTCGCCCGCAACGAAGTTGCTGCCGCTGCCTATGAGGGTGCCCAATTCCAGATTCACAATCTGATCCGTGCCGGTGATCACCGGGCGCAGCAGTGGGCTGTTGCCGATGTCCACGCCGCCGAAGAAGGGATTGATCCACGGCGCCGTCGCCCAATCCGCTGGGAAAGCCCCGGCCGTCGCCCCGGTATCGAGCCGGAGATACCCGCCCTCGGGGTTGAGAGGGATCGGGACATCCTGCTGGCCGCTATAGACAATAGCAGCACGGGTGACAGGTGCCGCGACCGGGATCGCGAGCAGGGTAAGGAGTAACAATCGGGATTTCACAGTGGAGATAGGCGGGAGAATAAGATGGCGGACTTAGAGAGCGAAGGTGACCTGGACGCGGAAAAAACGCGCCTTTCTCCCATTCACAAAAGGCGGATAAGGCACACTGACAATCTGATAAGTGCCGTCATCCGCCAGCACTGAGGGCACCGCCACGCTCGCCGCCCAACTGAGCATGTTTGCGCTGAATTGCACCGTATAAGTCAGCCCCGCGGCCACGTAATCCACCCGGCGGACAAAGAGCGCGCGGTAGTCAATGCCAGTGGCCGTGCTTTCGAATGCCGTCTTGGGCTGGCCAGTCGCGATGATGGTCCCGTTGCCGGCAAAAGTGCCGCCGTATTGCAACGCCCCCAGGCTGCTGATGGTGGGATCCGAGCCAAAGGCGAACTCCATGAAGTTGGGAATGCCGTCCAAATCGAAGTCTTCATTGTTGCCAATGTTCAGCGTGGCATTGCCAAAGTTAGTCTTTTGCCAAGTCTCGAAGGGACTCTGGCGGGTCACGTTCAAGGCATAGGTCTGGGTGGTGACACCATCCTGGGCTGTGACCACCGTGGCGATGGCATTGCCGCCCACAGCCAGCACGATGGGTCCGCTCGCGCTGCCGGAGGCGACGCTCAACCCGCCGACCGTCACCGTCGCGGCACTGTCGGCCACAGTAGGTGTGACCGTGACAGTCGCGGCGCTGTAAGGAACGCTGGCGGAATAACTGGTCGTGCCGCTGGCAAAAACTGGGGTCAGAGTGCCGGCGCTAAGAACATAATTAGAAAGGCTGGCATTGTTATTCAGCGTGGTGAAGGTCACATCCGTGCCGTTCGCCGTTCCGGTCGGACCCGCGCCTTTGACCCGGAAGTGATAGGTCGTGCCGGGCGTGAGGCCGGTCAGAACGGCGCTCACCGCGCTGTCACTAATACCAGTCACCGGCGTGGGTATGCCGGCGATATTCGTGCCATAGGAAAGGCCGGTGCCGTAGTCAAATGACACCGCCGTGCTGTTGCCATTGGCATTCACCATGCCGCGCAGGGTCGCGCCGGTTCCCGTGACACCGGTCGCCGCCAGCGTGGTGGCCACCGGCGGCGGATAGGATAGCATCAGGTTGGACTGTGCGGACGCCGCACTCGCGCCAAAGCTGAGCAGCACTTGAAAAGTCCAGGTGCCGCCCGCCGGGATGATTCTCTCCGCGATAAGGTGCAGCCCGGTGTCACTGACCAGTCCGTTGTCATCCGCAGGAGCTGAAAAAATGCTGTTGAGGGTCGTGCCGCTGTTGATCTGGAAGTAAGAGCCCCCCGCGGACAGCACGGGAGCAATCCCCGTCCCGGTCAGCAGGCAGGTCAACTGCGGCGCGGCGGTGATCGTGGCCTGCGCAGCCGGCCGGCCACCCACGGGAAGCACGTCATTGCCTGTCGTATAGGTGCTATCGACGGAGTAGCTTTGATCCGGGTCAAAGGTGTCGAAATAACGCAGCGTGACCGCCGCGGCTCCATTGTTCACAAAGGTGTTCGTGATGCGCAGGCTCTCGGCACCCGTGACCGCCTGATAGGATCGTGTGACCGCCACATTCGCCCCGCCCGCCGTGTAGCTGCCGCTCGCCGCATTTCCCGTCAGCGTGATGGGTATGCCCGCGACGCTGTTGGCGGTATTCACCCGGAAGGACGTGGTATCCGTGCCGACTTGCAGCCCCCAGTCCGAGACAAAAGTGCCGTAGCGGAAAAACTCATGGCCGCCATAGGTCGCGCCGAAAATGGCCGCGCTCGCTCCGTCCACCATGACGGACATGGCTCCGTCGGTCAGCACGAGAGGGGTCGCGCGCGTCACGGTCAGCGTATAGGTCTTGCTGGTGATGCCATCCGCCACGGTCACGATGGTGGTGATGGTGTTGGCACCCACGCTGAGACTGATCGCCCCGCTGGCCGTGCCCGAGGTTACGAGCACTCCGTTCACAGTCACAGTCGCCGAGCTGTCGGCCACCGTCGGAGTCACCGTGGCGGATGCCACCCCGTTGGCGACCGTGGCGGAGTAGGCCGTGGTGCTGCTGGCAAAGACCGGGGTGAAAGCCCCGCCGCTGAAGACCAGATTGGCAAGGTTCGCATTGGTCGAGGGCGCGGGCCGGGTGACGATGAGGGAATAGGTCTGCGTTGTCACTCCATCCGAAGCGGTGACCACGGTTGTAATGGTGTTGTTCCCCACCGCGAGGCTTATCGCCGCACTGGCGCTGCCGGAAACCACCGTGACTCCGTTGACCTTCACGGTCGCGCCGATGGTCGCCACCGTCGGAGTCACGGTCATGCTGGCCGTGGTGCTCAGGACAGTGGCCGTGTAACTCACGGTGCTGCTGGCAAAGACAGGCGTGAGGGTGCCTGCGCTGGGGACGAGGTTGGAAAGGTTGGCGTTGTTACTCAGCGTGGTAAAGGTCAGGTCGGCGCCAGTGGCCGTGCCGTAGCTGTTCACGCCTTTGACACGGTAATGATAAGTGGTGCCCGGCGCGAGACCGGCCAGGGTCGCGCTGACAGCCACCGCCCCCGAGCCGGTGACGGTCGCGGGCGTGGCTGCGACATTGGTGCTGTAGGCCGTCGTCAGGCCATAGTCAAAGGACACGGCGGTGCTGGCGGCACTGGCGTTCACGCTGCCATTCAAAGTAACACCCGTGCCCGTGACCGCGGTGGCGGCCGCAGTAATGGCCGCGGGCGGGTTTCCCGCCACATCGAAGGCCAGGCTGTCGCCGGTGTGGTTGAGCGCGTCGGCCGCCCGGAGTTTCATCTGCAGAGCACCCTGCAAAACCGTCACACTCCCAGACCACACACCATTCACGAAACTGCCGGAAATCGCCGGCGTGATCGCAACCGAGTTACTGGCTCCCGGAAACGGTGTGATCAGGCCGGGATTGACGGTTCCCAAACCGGGTGTGGCGGTGGTCCAGTCCGCGGCCGCATTGCCATCGGCGCTGCCGATCCGTGAGTAGCCAAAGGCGGTGTTGGTCGGTGCCGAGACCGGTGCTCCCGACCACTGCGCGGCGGGGATGGTGGCCGGTGAAACGATGGTCGCCGGAGTGCCCGCGGCGGCGCAGAAAAAGTCCACGGCACTGCCCGCGGCATCCCGCAGGAGCACGGCAGTGTGCGAGGTGCTCGCCGAGGTCCAGTTGATATTGATGCCATAAAAGAAGAGAGGGAACGTGCCGGGAGTCGTTCCATATTCTTGCAGGCGGAAAATCTGTCCGGCCGCACAGCTTGTGCCCGCTGGGATCGTGAACACGGTATTAGGTGTCGGCCAGACCGCATCGTCATCATAGATGTAAACCTTCCAGCCGGAGATATCGATCGCCGCCGTACTGACATTCATGAACTCGATTTCATCCGGGGTGTTCGGATTGATTTCCGTAATCACAATGCCCGAGCCCGACCCGCCGCCGGTCAGCCCACTCAGGTTGGCGGTGCCAATGAAACTCTCCACGGTGTTATTGCCCGCATCCTGGGCGGTCACGGCAACTCCTATCGGCGTGTTCTTGACTTGCGGACTGGCGACCGGATTCCACGCGAAATGATGCAGCGGCCCGACTATGACATTGAATGGGTTGCTCGCCGCGGTGTGCCCTGCGCCGTCGCTCACGGCGAGCACCACATTGCTGTCATAGGTGCCGACAGTTACATTCCCCGTCCACGTTCCTCCGGCAAAGGCGCCCGTAACCGCCGGAGTGATAACATCCGCGCCGCCGCCGCCGCTCGCGGACAGCCCCGCCGTGCCCGTGTAACTCAGGATGGTGACATTGTTAATGTCCTTGGCCGTGACCGTGACACTGAACGGCACGCCGCGAATCTGCGTCGCGCCAATGGCCGAGACGGTGAAATGCTCCACGTCATTGTCCAGCACGCTGGTCGTAGCGTTTGCCCCCGTGAAGCCGCCCGCGCTCGCCGTAACTGTCGCGGGAGCCGACCCATCCCGCAGCGTATTGTCCGGCGCGGTCAGGGTGAAAGTCGCGGAGACAGAGCCCGCCGGGATGGTGACGGACGCAGGCACGGTGAGCCGCCCGGTGTTATTCGAGGAAAGCGTGACCGCGAGCGCCGTCGTGAGCGTTCCCGGAATGGAGACAGTGCCGGTGCCGGTGCCGCCTTCGGTGACGGATGCCGGAAGGGCCAGCGCGAGATTGGTCGTCTCGTTGTCCAGCACGCTGATGGTCGCCGTTCCGTCCGTCCAGTTGGCGACATGTGCGGTGATCGTGGCGGTCTGCGTGCCGTCGATCTTGGTGTCATCCACGACCGTGATCGTGAAGTTCACCGCCGTCTGTCCGGCGGGGATCGTTACCGTCGCGGGAACCTGCACTGCGGTCGGGTCGCTCGAAGTCAGCGACACCGCCACCGGGCTCGCAGGCGCGGCATTCACGGTGATTGTGCCTGTCACGGAACCGACGCCCTCCGTCGCCGTCGCCGGCGCGGTCACGGCGAGCGTGGCGGTTTCATTGTCCTGCACGGCGATGTTCCGGGAGGCCGGACTAAAGCTGGCCGCCGTGGCCGTGATCGTGGCGGTCTGCGTGCCGTCGAGGGCGGCATCGTCCACTATGGTCACGTTAAACGCGGTGCTCGTCTGCCCGGCCGTTACCGTCACCGACGCCGGCACGGTGACTTCGCCGGTGTTACTCGAAGCCAGAGCCACGGTGACATTCGTCGCCTGCACGGTGGAAAGGCTGACCGTGCCTTGATTGATCAGCACCCCGTTGCCTTCCGTGGCTGTGGCGGGCAGCGTCAGCGCCAGGGCCAAAGACGAGTAAGTGGTGAAGTCGCTCTCCACAAAGTCCGCCGGTGTGCCGAGTCCCTGCGAAAGCCCGATCAGCCCGTCCGTGATCGCGATGCCCAGATAGGTAATGCGGAGGCGCCCGTCGAAAAACATTTCGATCTGGAAACTGTTCGAGTTGGTCGCGCCGTATTCCGTCACGCCGAGCCAGGTGACGGCCAGACGGTCGGCGGTCTGTTTCCACGTCACCTGCCCGGTGGTGGGTAAAAGGTCATCGAAGAGCGCGGAGATGCGGGGCTGGTTGAAATGGGCGGCCAGGGATTCCGAGAGCGAGGAGTCGCCGGAGGTAAAGGTGAGGTAGCCGTTGCTGCCGACATAAAAGGTGGAGTAACTCACGCCGTAGAGTTTCACCTGCGCCCCGCCGGTGAGGGTGGCCGTGGCATAGGTGTCGTCGCTCATCGTCAGCGAGGTTCCGCCGGTGGGATCGGTGTAAAAGGCGGTGCCCGGCGTCCGCTGCACCGAGTAATAGCTGGCCGACCCATTCGGGGTGAACAGGAAGCTCTGGTTTCCCACGTCATTGGCCGAGGTGTCGAACAGCTCGGTGAAGTAATCCTTCTGTCCCACGCGCAAGGTGACTCCGCGCGCGAAGACCACGCCGGTGCTCGTGTTTGTGAAAGTCACCGTGTCCGTGTAAGACCCATCCGCCAGGGTGTTGGCGGCGGTGTTGATCGTGGCCGTGACCGTGACGCTGGCCCCAGTGGCGAGGGTGCCTCCGCTGGCGGAAAGCGTGAGCCAGGGCTGCGTTTTCACGGCTGTCCAATTCTGCGACGACGTGCCGTTGTTGGTCAGCGTGTAACTTTGCGCCGACGGCGAGAAAGGCCCGCCGGAATTGCCGATGGCGGCAAAGACCGTGGACGGCGTGACGCTGAGGTTGTCGGGCAGGTCAAAGGCTTCGACCACGCCCGTGGTCGTGGAATTCACCGGCACGGTGGCGCTCGCACCCATGCCGCGTTTGGCAAAGGCGGCCCATAGCTCGTTCTTATTCGCGCCGCCATTGTCCACGAGGTCGGCCTGGATGATGGCGTTGCGCGCCTGGAGGAAAGTGGGGTTGGCCGGCGAGAGCTTCATGCCATCGGTCACGAGCTGCAGGATCATCTGGTTGCCGGCCGCCGCGCCCAGCTTGCTGACGAGGCTCGCGCGCGCCTCCCAAAGCGCGACGCACCACACTTCGCCCTGGTTATGCACTTCCGAGGAACTGACATTGGGCGCGCTGAAAATAGGACTGTGCGGGACGGTGGCATGGGCGCTCGCCATGGTCGGGTCGATGTCCTTGAGGGTCAGCGGATTCTTGGTCAGGTCCGTGCTGTAGGGATACCGCCGGATGCCATAGTAATAGTTCTGGGTCAGGCCGCTGAGCTGATAGGTCGCATAACCGCCGGCGGCATAGTTGCCATTCACATCGTCGCCCGGCTGGCTGAGGAGACACAGCCCGTAGAAGTCCGACCAGCCTTCACCCATGCCCTGCGTTTGCAACGCGCTGATGCCCACGCCGCCGCCGACGAGCCTGTTGCTCAGCCCGTGGGTGTACTCGTGAAAGACGATCTCCATGTCCAGGTCGCCATCGCGCTGCGGCGCGGGGCCGGTGAAGATATACATCTGCATGCGTCCGGGCGACCCGTCCGCCGGGGTGGAGAAGTTCGCGTTATTCGTGCCGCTGCCATCCTGCGCGTCGGCCAGCACGGCGTCATTGGCCACGCCTCCACGGGCAAAATTATTCTGCTGGAAGTTCCCCGCCGTCTCGGTGAAACCCAGAGCGTAGAGTTTGTCGTGGTAGTAATTGCACGCGTAGAAGAGTTCCGTGACCACGGCGCTCTGGTAGCTGGTCGGAGCCATGGTGAGGTCGAGCGCGAAATCGAACACCCGCGTGGCGGACGTCGCGTGCGTGCCGGTGCCATAGGTCGGATTGGTGGCCGCAGTGTCCAGGTGCGCGTCCACGTTGTTGCCATAGGTATCGGTGCCGCCGTCATTGATCCAGCCGTTGGGCGACGCCGTGGCATCGAGCGCCGGTGTGGTAATCAGGTTGCGGCTCACCGTCGCCGGCTGGGTGCTGGATGGCGTGCTCAGCCCCGGCGACATCGGCGAAGGACTGTCGAACGGTTGCAGGGTCGTTCCGTCGGCATAGACGCGGTAGCTCGCGTTGCTGATGTCATTGGTCAGCGATGTCCGCATGAGCACCTCGCCGGTCCGCGCATCCACCAGCACCCGGAACATTTCCCTGCGCCCGAGGCTCATCAGCGTCACGTCCCAAGTCAGCCGCGCGGTATCCGCACCCATCGGCAGCCAGGCGAGTTGCCCCGAGGTATCCGACAGCCGCGGCGCGTTGAAGCGTTGCTTTCTCTCTGCGCCGTCCGGCAGCGATGCCTCCGCCACCTGCTCCGGCGCGATTTGGTCGCCGAGATCCGCCGCGGCCAGCGCCACCGCTTTTTTCACATCCACCGGCGGCGCTGCCATCAGCGCCACGCGCTGGCCGGCATCCATCCGCGTCGCGCCCTCGGCATCCGCCAGGAAGTGGCTGCTCAGAGTCACGAGCGCGCCGTCCTTCGTCAGGTTCGCCTTCAGAACGGTCTTGTAGAGCGGGACACCGTCCACCTGCTGCTGCCACACCACCGTGCGCATCCCATTATGCGCCGTCACATCCTCGCGCGTCACACGGCTCTGGTTGAGCGCCGTCGCATCGTGGCCGAAAAGCGCGGCGTTCTCATTCACGAACTGCCGCACCGGGGCATACACGTCGCCGCCCTGAGCGGCGGCTTCCGTGAGAAAACGTCCCGTGGCCTCGATGAGATTCGGCGAGCCGGTAATTCGATCAAACTGCACTTCCACCTTGGGCAACCGGCCTTCCAAGGCCGCCAGTGCCTCCCGCTGCGATGGACTCGGCGGACCCGACCGCGGCTGCTGTCGCGAAAAATTCTCCAGCCTCTCGCGCTTTTGCGAAGTGCCGGACGGACCCGGTGCCGGATTCGCGCCCGAGGGCGGGAGCGTCGCGGGATTCGACGCTTGTGCGTCATCGCCCTGGATGGGCACCTCCGCTGTCCCCGGCGTTTCCTTCGACGAGGCGACCTCTGCGCTTTTGCGCTGCTCCCCGGCACCGGCACCGGGCTTGCGCAGAAGCCAATAAGCAATGCCGATTCCCGCGAGCGCCAGCAATGCGATGAGCAGAATGCGTGAACCGCCAAACGGAGATGCGTTTCCAGGGACCATAGGCGGAGCACATCAATCCCGCGCTTAATGTGCAACTGGAAAGTGGACGCGTGGCGGTTGCCAATTCCGCGCCGCTCATTAGGAAAGCGCGCTTGCACTTTCGCGCGCTCGCTTTCCCCACCGTGTGGCTGCTCCTTTCAGGCCTCGGCCTTGCTCAGCGCGTCGCGCACGACCTTCGCCGCCTTGCCCATATTGGCGATGCTGTGCCACCAGTGCGGATCCTCGACGGTCCTGTTCGGATCGTCCCCGGCTTCATTTTCAGCGAAGCGAAACCGTCGCCCACCTCGACCAGCCCGCCCTTCGTCCCGGTGCTCTGCTTGAGCTTCCCACCCGCGCGGACCAGCGCCAGCCCCTACGCGGCTCCGTCTCCGTCGGGCTCAATGATTTCCAAATGCGCGCGCTCGCCGTGCCGCGCGGCTCCGGCACTGAGCAGATTGCGAATCGCGATGATCGTCTGGCCGTGTTTGCCAATGACTTTGCCAATGTCGCTCTGGCAGAGCCGGACGTGAAAAGTCGTCCGCTTATTGCCTTCGTGCCGCGTCAGCACCATCTCGTCCGGGTAGTCGATGAGCTGGCGTAAAACGTAATCGAGAAACTCCTGCATGGCGGCGGATGGTGGACGGCTGGCGCGGGAAAGGCGAGCGCTACTTCACGGCCGAAACTTTTCTCGCGCGGGGTGGGCGGCGCGCGTAAAGAGCCCGCGCCTATGTTTGCCATTCGCCTCTCCCCCGCGCTCCTCGCCAGCCTGCTCGTTGCCTTTTTCGCCCAGGCGGAGGACGCGCCTTTTGCGGCCAAAGCGGAGCATGTGGTGCTCGTGGTGTGGGACGGGATGCGGCCGGATTTCATCCGCGCCGACACCACGCCAGTGCTGCACGCGCTCGCCACGCGCGGCACTTTTTTCGGCAATAACCACTCCGTCTATATCACCTCCACCGAGGTCAATGGCACCGCCATCGCCACCGGCTGCTACCCCGCGCGCACCGGCATCCTTGCCAATATCGAGTTCCGCCCGGACATCCATCCGCTCCACCCCATCGCCACCGAGCACCCGGAGAGCTGCCGCCGCGGCGACGAGGTGCGCGCGGGGCAATACATCCGCGTGCCGACCCTCGCGGAGATCATCCAAGGCGCCGGCCACCGCACCGTCATCGCCGGCACGAAGCCTGTCGCCCTGCTCCACGACCGCCGGCTGGACCGCACCGCCAGCCACGGCTCGACCGTCCTTTTTGCCGGCAGGACCCACCCCGCTGCCGCCCTCGCCCCGATCACCGCCGCGCTGGGCATATTCCCCGCCTACCCCGACGCCGAGACGCTCGCGCCGAACACCGCGCAAAACTCCTGGACCGTCCGCGCGCTGACCGAGCAGCTCTGGCGCGATGGCGTGCCGAAGTTCAGCACGCTCTGGCTCGGCGACCCGGATTACAGCCAGCACCTGACCATGCCCGGCGCGCCCACCGCCCTCGCCGCCCTGGCCGATTGCGACGCCGCGCTCGGCACCGTGGTCACCGCGCTCCGCGCCAAAGGCGTGCTCGAAAAGACCGACATTTTCATCGTCTCCGACCACGGCTTTTCCACCGTGGACTGGGCCGTGGATCTCGGCGGCGCTTTGAAAAAGGCCGGCTTCACGACCGTCCGCGCCTATGCCAAAGAGCCGCAGCCCGGCGAAATCCTCCAGGTGGCCGTGGGCGGCAGCAGCGCGTTTTACATCCCCGGCCGCGACCCGGAGCTGGTGAAAAAACTCGTCACTTTCCTCCAGGCCACGAACTACGCCGGCCCCATTTTCACCCGCACCGCGCTCCCTGGCACCTTTGCGCTGCGCGACGCCCGCGTGGATTCGCCGGACTCGCCGGACGTGCTGCTTGCCTTCCGCTGGATGGACGGAAAAAACGCCAACGGCACCCCGGGGCTCCTCGCCGCCGAAGGCCGCCGCAACGGCTACGGCACCCACGCCTCGCTCAGCCGCTACGACATCCACAATACCCTCGTCGCCGTCGGCCCCGACATCCGCGCCGACTTCCGCGACACCTTGCCCACGGCAAATGTGGATGTCGCCCCGACGATCCTCCACCTCCTCGGCCTCCCCGGCGGGGACAAAATGGACGGCCGCATCCTCCGCGAAGCGCTCGCCGGCGTGGCCTTCGACGCGCCCAAACCCGAGACCAAAACGCTCGAAGTCACCACGCCCACCGCCGTCGGCACATGGCGGCAGTATTTGAAAATCACGACCCTCGGCGACCGCACCTATCTCGACGAAGGCAACTCCGGCCCGCCGCCGAAGTGACTTTCTAAAACACCAGCGGCTCGCCCTCGGTCATGATCGTGATCCGCTCCGCCAGACCCTGCTCGCGAGCGCTGGCCAGCAGGCGCTCGGGCGGCTCGTGGAGCGGTTCGTAGCTCAGGCGGAACGTGCCGTAGTGCATCGGCACCATGCGCTGCGCGCCCAGATCGACAAAGGCCCGCAGCGCCTCCTCCGGCGTCATGTGGACCTCGCGCCCGCTCGGCGGGTCGTAGGCCCCGATCGGCAGCAGCGCCACGTCGATGGCGTGCCGCTCGCCGATCTCGCGGAAGCCCTCGAAATACGCCGTGTCGCCGCAGTGGAAAATGGTGCGCCCGCCGACCTCGATGACGAACCCGCCGAAGCCGC
>JAYWEB010000133.1:0-4946 GCA_043779575.1 Chthoniobacter sp.
GCCGGTGTCGTAGTAGAAATCGCGGATGGCTTCGAGCATCACGAGCGTGACGGGGAGCGTGGCGGCGGGGGCGACTTTGCCGGTGCTGGTCTTGATGAAGTCCGCGCCGGCGCGCATCGCGAGGTCGCTGCAAAAGCGGACCTGATCGTAGCTGCCGAGTTCGCCGGTCTCGAAGATGACTTTCAAATGCGTCCCACCGCAGACTTGCTTCACGGCGGAAATTTCATCGGCCACGCGCGCGTGTTCGCCCATGTGAAACGCGCCGCGGTCGATGACCATGTCGATTTCATCCGCACCCTCGACGATGGCGAGGCGCACGTCTTCGAGCTTCACGCTGAGCGGCATCTGGCCGCTGGGAAACGCGGTGGCGACGGCGGCGACATGCACGGACGATGAGCCGAGAAATCGGCGCGCGGAGCGGACGAGATTTGGGTAAACGCAGACGGCGGCGCAGCTCGGGACGTTGTAGCGCGGATCGGCGGGCTGGATGGCTTTGCGGCAGAGATACGCGACTTTGCCGGGCGTGTCCTTTCCTTCGAGCGTCGTAAGGTCCATCATCGAAACGACCATCTTCAGCCCCGCGAGTTTCGCGCCGGATTTGATGCTGCGTTTGGTGAATGACGCGGCGTGCTCTTCGACCATGACCTGGTCGATGGTGGGTGAGGCTTGGATGGTTCTCATGGTTTGACTATGCCGATAAGTTAAGTGCCTCGACAAGGCTGCGCCGATAGGCTGCCCAAGTATATCTTTCCGCAGTGGCTCGCGCGGCGTGCTTCATGGCGTGGCAGCGTTCGGGATCGCGGATCATTTCCTCGAGCTTCTGCGCGATCGCTTCCGACGAGGCGATCGGGACGAGGTAACCGTCGCGGCCATCGGAAATCAGATCGCGACCCGCGGTGTGCGGTGTGGCGATGACCGGAACGCCCCGCGACATCGCTTCCAGAATGACGAGCCCGAAGCCTTCGAAGAGCGATGGGAGAACGAGCACGTCATGCCGCGCGATTTCGGCGAGGACCTGTTCGTGAGGGAGGGAAGGAATCCAGCGATAAGTCTTCACGGCGCGGTTCAACGGGGCGCAGTTCTCCACCGCCTTTCGCCCGAGCAAGGTCAGTTCCACACCCGAGCCGAGGGACTCGACGGCTTGGATCAAATAAGACAATCCCTTCCTTTGACCGAGCGAACCGGCAAACAACACGCGCAATGCGCCGCCCTGCTTCCGGGCGGTAATGCCGCCGCGAAACTCCGGTGCGCCGTAAGGGACCACGTGGACCGGCCTGGCGCTGAAGCCTGCGCTTTGCAATGTGTCGCGGGTGAAGCTGCTCGCGACGATCACCTGATCGGCCAGCGCGAGTTCGGCATCTTTGCGCTCCAACTTCTCCTGGCTGTCGGAGGCGCCGGTCAGCGTCACCGCCCACTCGGGCTCGCGCTGTTTTTCGATGCGATAGATTTCGGCGGATGCTTTCCAATGACCGATCGGCAATTCGTAGATGCGCCGCAGGCCGAGGGATTGCGCTGTCTTGAAGGTCTCCAGCGCTCCGTCTTCATAACAATAAACGGCGGTTATCCCGTTTGGTGTGCGGAGCCGGCGGGCGACTCTTGCGTCGAATGCGCGATAAACACTGTCGATGCCAAATGGCGCCTTCTCGCCAGTGACGAGGCTGTCCAACTTCAAGCCAGTTCCGATGTGGCGGACGATCTCGCGAACGGGCGATGTCCGGCATTTCCGATGCAAGGACTGCGGAGGCGTCCGGCGGCTGAGGACGCTATTCAACGGCAACGGACACAAGGTGCGGAGCAGCCAGTTGGGCCGCCATGCGATGCAGGTCCAGAATTCGCGAAGCAAATTTGCCTCCTCCAGCGCCAGAGCCGCCTGCCAGGCGTTGGCATTGCCGGTGGGATGTGAAATGAGCATCGTGCCGATTTCCGCAGTCTCGGAAGAAAACCTTTCTACGAGAGCCGCACGAAATCCCTCAAAAACTGGAACCAGATGAAGAACAGCCCGCGCCACGAGTAGCGGACTTCTCCGGCGGCGTTTTTCTTCAGCACACCCGCAGTGATGTTGTGCGTGATTTGGGACTTCAGATCTTTGGCGATTTCGGACTGCATCTTCTCGGCGTCGAGCGGTTCGAGGTCCTGCACGATGATGCCGTTGTTGCGGAGGAAATCGCGGTGACTTTCATACAGGCCGAGGAAGCTCTGGTCGCCGCGCACGCGATTCACGCGCCATTGCGGGACGAGCATGAGGCTGTAGCTGAATGGGTAATTCCACGTGGTCCAGATGCGGCCGTCTTTCGCGCGCGAGGAGAGGCTGAGGTAGAAGAAGGCGACGTCGTTCTGGTCGATGAGGCAGACGGCGGCCTGGGTGCGGTCGTCGGCTTTGTAGAAGAGGCGGAAGAATTGCTGGTAGTCGTCCCAATCCCAGCCGGCGTCCTCGACGTGCTCGAAGTGCTCGCCTTCGATCTCGCTGGTCAGCTCGTCGAGGGCGGGGAACGTTTCGGTGTTCGGGGGCGATTTGTGGCGGAGGCTCTTGTCGATTGGCAGCGTGATGCGGCGGACGCGGGTGAGGATTTCCAGCCACGGCAGGAGCAGCCAGCTCGATCCGAGCAACACGCCGACGGTCCAGTATCCCGTGAAAAGCCAGCCGATGAGGAACGAGGTGGCGAGGATGCCGAAGGTTCCGATTTTCTGGAGGATGACCGGACCGAACGAGCGCAGGCTGAAGCTGAACGCGCCGACTCCGAGAATGAGAAGGATGTTTGAGAGGGTCACGTGGCGATGCTGTGTTTCTCGATGAAGCGCGCAAGTTCGTCGGGCCCGAAATCCGCGAGCAGTTTTCCATCGCCCGTGACGAGCGTCGGCGTGCGGCTCTGGCCGGAAAGCCGGATCATTTCATCGAAGTCCGCGCGATTCGCCTCCACGTCGATCTGCCGGTACGCGTACCCGCGCGCACGCAGCCAGTCCTCGGCGCGCATGCACCACGGGCACCAGGTTTTTACGTAGAGTTTGAGTTCCGCAGGCATGGGGATGGAAAAGTGGCGCTACTATTTTGGCGCATCCGCCGCGGGCTTTTTCGGCTCGACGGCCGCCCGCCATTTGTCGGCTTTCGTCTTCAGGTAGGACTCGACGTTTTTCCGATAAATCAAAATCCCCGCAGGCACTTCCCGCTGCTCCAGGATGCGCACGCGTTTGGCGTCGATGAGGAAATTCGCGCCGGCGAGTTGGAGGACGACTTTGGTTTGGGAGTCCTTGAACATGAGGACGGGAAACACGTCGCCCTTGTCCATCATCCACTTTGCGCCGTCGGAAAGCTCGACCGGGATGTCCTCGGTCAAAGCGGCGTACAGTTTGTACTCGCGGGCGCCCGCCGTGAGGGCGAACGCGGCGAGCAGGAAAATGTGGAGGAGACCTTTCATCGCGCGACAATGGAGAAGGTGCGGGACGAAATCAATGCGCGCGCACGGGAAAGGGAGGCGGGCCATCGAAATTTTGCTTTTCATTCAGCCGAATCCGCCTACTCTCCACAGCAACCGCATAGCCTAGACTCGGAGTTGGAAAGTTTGTCAGTTGAAGTTTTTCAGTGACGACCTGAAACCCGATGACCGGGAACCGTCACCGAAATCTGCGCTTCGCACAAACAGACAAACAGTAAAATGGGTAACAAACTCTACGTGGGAAACCTTCCCTTCAACTCCACCGAGACAGATCTTCAGGATATGTTCGGCCAATGTGGCACCGTCAGCGAAGTGATGCTGATCCAGGACAAGTTCACCGGCAAATCGCGCGGCTTCGCGTTCGTGACCATGGGGTCGGACGAAGAGGCGCAGGCTGCCATCAACCAGCTCCACGGCAAGGCGATCGAAGGCCGTTCGCTGACCGTCAACGAAGCCCGTCCTCGTGAAGAGCGCGCGGGGGGTGGCGGTGGCGGCGGATACGGCGGCGGCGGCGGGGGTGGTGGACGCCGCGACTACGGCGGCGGTGGTGGCGGCGGTGGCGGCGGACGCCGTGACTACGGTGGTGGCGGCGGTGGCGGTCGCGGTCGCGGTGGCGATCGCCGCTAATCGGCCGACACGACAGCCTGCAAGTTTTGAAGCGCGGTTCGGAGTTCGCTCCGGGCCGCGCTTTTCTTTTTCGCGAGAGACAACGCGGTCGCTTCCCGCTATCACAAAGCGCGTGTCCGAAAATCCCCTCACCCCGCCCGGCGTCACCGCCGTCGATCACCCGCTCGTCCGCGTAAAGCTCACGCAGCTTCGCGACGTGAACACCACCTCGCGCGAATTCCGCTTCCGTCTCGCCGAACTCTCCACACTCCTCGTCTTTGAAGTCTCGCGCGACCTCGCCATCGAGCCGCGCACCATCCGCACGCCGCTGGCCGAATGCACCGGCGCGGTGCTCGCGCGTCCCATCATCGTCGCGCCGATTTTGCGCGCGGGGCTCGGCATGGTCGAAGGCATGTTGCGGCTGCTGCCCGATGTCAGCGTCGCGCACATCGGGCTGTATCGAAACGAGGAGACGCACCGGCCCGAGAGCTACTATTTCAAAACGCCCGCGCACATCGCCGACGCCGACGTCATCATCTGCGATCCCATGCTCGCGACGGGATGGAGCGCCACCGCCGCGATCACGCAACTCAAAGCCGCCGGCGCGAAATCGCTGCGCTTCGCGTGCGTGGTCAGTTGCGCCGCCGGCATCGCGCAAGTGCGCGGCGCGCATCCCGACGTGCCCGTTTTCACCGCCTGCATCGACCCGGAGATCAACGAGCGCGCCTACATCGTCCCCGGCCTCGGCGACGCGGGCGACCGCTATTTCGGGACGATGTAAAGTGGCGGCGGGGGCGGTCGCGGTTTCGTGTCCGCCCGTTTCCAGAGCGTGAAAGACTGCGTCAGACCGCCGCAAGAGCCTGTAATACCAATTCCGCATTGAGATTTCGGACATGGCCTCTCATTCAC
>JAYWEB010000134.1:0-1952 GCA_043779575.1 Chthoniobacter sp.
GGAGCTTATGGAAGGGGAGAAATGTCATTGGTGTGGGATTGAGTCCCCACTTCCCTTTAACGAGACGCATCCCGCTTTCCCTCGCCGAAGCGGCGCAGCCTTTACTGGCGATCAGGATAGCGCCAAGCGGGCGAATCGAAGCCGGACAGACCGCAAAAAAATTGAGGGGTTGAGAGGTCTGCCCCGTTTCACTGTACAGCGACCGAATCCCTCGGCAGCAAAAACCAAAAATCAATCCATCACCATGAAACTTCTCACGAAATTCACCCTCGTCGCCGCGACCTTTGCGGCTATCGGAACCAGCGCCGCTTTCGCGGACGATCAACAACTGCAAAACCGGCTCGCTTTGCAGCGCGCCCAAAATTCGCAAGGCAGCCTGAGAAACACGACGGTCGCCGTGTATGGCAGCCATCGCGGAGTCGGTCGCGCCAGCACCATGCGAGACCACCGCTCGGAGTCGCGCTTCGAGTTGCGCTCCAACGCCCACGGCCAGACCTTCGGCGCTTACGCGCCGGTCAAATAAATCTCTACCGGCGTCGCCCTTCCTTGAAGGCTCCCATCCGCTCCCCTCGAGTGCTGGGGGACTTCTTTTTGCGCTGCGCAAAGTTCGCCACGCCTTGCCGCCTTTCGCTCATGCGGCCACCGCCGCGTTTCCGACCGCAAATCCATATTTCAGAGTAAAGGCACAGCACCGAGGGCGATTGCACACGTCTTGCTTAACGCTCCGGCGTGCGCATCGCCCCATTGCTCGCCATCCTCTTCTTGTCCGTCTTGCTCGGGCTCCAACCCGCCCGCGCGGCCACGGAGATTCCGTTCACCTTCCGGGCCGGGATGATCTGGCTGAAAGTCGGGGTCGCAGGTCAATCGGCACCGCTCAATTTCCTGCTCGATTCCGGCGCGGGCCGAAGTGTGGTGCATCTCGGCACTGCGCAGCGTTTGGGCGTAAAGCTCGGCGCTCGTGAAACTGTGCAGGGCGTGGATGGCCGCTGTGCGGCCTACCGCGCCGAGAGCTTCGCCGCGACGCTCGGCTCCTCCGTGCGCCTGCCGCGTGAAGTCCTCGCCTTGGATTTGAGTTCAGTCAGCGCGGGATGCGGAGCGCGGATCGACGGCTTGCTCGGTGCGGATTTTTTTCGTGAGCGCATCGTCCAGATTGATTTCGCAGCGCAAAAAATCTGCCTGCTCAATCGCAACGAACTCCCGGCTTCCAGCGCGCAGATTCTTCCACTCGTCCGCCGCAACGATGCGTTCTGCGTCCGCGTCAGCGTCGATCAAAACGCGCCTCAATGGATGCGCCTCGATACCGGATGCAGCAGCGCCTTGGAATGGATTGTCACCGACGCCAAATCACGCCGCGCGCCTGGCACATCCGTCGCCGCGGTGGCGGGTTTCCGCGCCCACATTCATACCGACGTGCTCCTCGGTTCCGAGCGCCTCTCCGCCGTGAAGACCGGCGTGCATCAACAGCCCATCTTTTCCGGCGAGGCCGGACTCCTCGGTAACGGCCTGCTCTCGCAATTCCGCGTCACCGTGGACGCGGGTAAGTCGCGGCTGCTGCTCGACCGCATCCAGTAACTGCGTTCGTGCAGGGCCTCAGTCGCGGTAGAAAGTTGGCCAGACCGCCGCGCTCGCGTTCAGCGATCAAGGTTCACCGAGCGCAAGCGCAGCGCGTTGGCGATGACTGAGACGGAACTGAGGCTCATCGCGGCTCCGGCGATGATCGGACTGAGGAGCAGGCCGAAGAATGGATAGAGCAGGCCCGCGGAGATGGGGATGCCGAGCGCGGTGTAGATGAAGGCGAAGAAAAGATTCTGCCGGATGTTTCCCATCAGCGCGTGGCTGAGGCGGATGGCGCGGGCGATGCCGCGGAGGTCGCCTTTCATCAGCGTGATGCCGGCGCTCTCCATCGCCACGTCGGTGCCGGTGCCCATCGCGATGCCGACATGGGCGGCGGC
>JAYWEB010000135.1:0-4928 GCA_043779575.1 Chthoniobacter sp.
CTGGTGCCGACGGCGCGCGATTTGCGCTTCGCGTGGGAGGAAATGCCGCAGCAGGTGCTCGACGAGCAGCAGCAGAAAGTCCGCGAATCCCTGCGCGCGGCGCTGCTCCGCTGGGCGCAGGGCGCGGGCGAGGCCACAGACTATCGCGACAACCTGCCGCTGCAATGCCTGCATCCGGTCGGCCACTTCTACGAAATCCCGAATCTGCTTCGCAACGGCACGCTCGCCGCGCTGCTCCGCGAACGCCCGCAGCTCCGCACGCTGCTGCTGCACAACATCGACACGGTGGGCGCGAACCTTGATCCCGCCTTGCTCGGCGAGCATCTCGAAAGCGGCGCGACGCTGAGCTTCGAGGTCATCACGCGGCGGCTGGAGGATCGCGGCGGCGGGCTGGCGCGGGTGGATGGGCGGGTGCGGCTGGTGGAGGGTCTCGCGGTGCCGCGGGAGGAGGCGGAATTCGGGCTGACCTATTACAACACGATGACGACCTGGATCGACATCGACGGCCTGCTCGCGGCTTTCGGTCTCACGCGCGGCGAGCTCGACGACGAACCGCGCGTCAGCGCCGCGATCCGCGCGCTGGCGGCGAAGGTGCCGACCTACATCACGCTCAAGGACGTGAAGAAACGCTGGGGTCACGGGCAGGAGGATATTTTCCCGGTCGCGCAATTTGAAAAACTGTGGAGCGACCTCACCGCGCTGCCGGAGATCGCCAGCCGCTTCGTGGTCGTGCCGCGCCTGCGCGGGCAGCAACTCAAGGAACAGGCGCAGCTCGACGGCTGGCTGCGCGACGGCTCGGCGGCTTACGTCGAGGAGCTGTGCGCCTGGTAGCGGGCGGCGGGTGTTTTTTTCAAACGATCGGCCTTTCCACGCCGCGCGGGCTCAGGCACGGTCGCGCGCATGTTCACACGTTCGTCCTCTTCGCCCATCTCCGTGGTGACCGGCGGCGCCGGCTTTCTCGGCTCGCATCTCACCGACCGCCTGCTCGCGGAAGGCCATCGCGTTGTTGCCATCGACAACTTTCTCACCGGCTCGCCGGCCAATATCGCGCACCTCGCGGGCAACGAGAACTACCGCCTCATCAAGCACGACGTCTCGAACTTCATTTTCCTCCCGGACGACGTGGATTTCATTTTTCATTTCGCGTCTCCGGCGTCGCCGATCGACTACCTTGAGCATCCGATTCCGACGTTGAAAGTCGGTTCGCTCGGCACGCACAACGCGCTCGGTTTGGCGAAGGACAAAAAGGCGGTGTTCCTGCTGGCGAGCACCAGCGAGTGCTACGGCGACCCGCTCGTGCATCCGCAGCGGGAGGACTATTGGGGCAACGTTAACCCGATCGGGCCGCGCGGCGTTTACGATGAGGCGAAGCGTTTCGCCGAGGCGATCACGATGGCCTACCACCGCTACCACCATGTGAACACGCACATCGTCCGCATCTTCAATACGTACGGCCCGCGGATGCGCCTGCGGGACGGTCGCGTGGTGCCGGCGTTCATCGGCCAGGCGCTGAGCGGCGAGCCGCTGACGATCTTCGGCGACGGCTCGCAGACGCGCTCGTTCTGCTATTGCACGGATTTGATCGACGGCATCTTCCGGCTCTCGCGCTCGACTTTCCACGAGCCCGTGAACATCGGCAACCCGCGCGAAATGACGATCCGGCAGTTTGCCGAGGAGATCATCCGGCTCACCGGGACGACGGCGAAAATGGAATTCCGGTCGCTGCCGGAGGACGATCCCAAGGTGCGGCAGCCGGACATCACGCGGGCGAAAAGCGTGCTCGGGTGGGAGCCGCGCGTGGAGTTTGATGAAGGAATCCGGAAAACGATTGATTACTTCCAAACCCGCATGAAATAAGGGCGCGCCGCCTGCGGCGGTTTTTTTTCTTCCCATCCCCGCGCAAATCGACAACAAACCCATCACTGCCCCCGCGTTACCGAAAATCCCCATGAAAATCCTCTCCATCACTGCATGTGCGCTCCTTGCGCTTTCTCTTCAAGTCTCCGCGCAGGCTCCGGCTGGTGCGGTCAAACTCGGCAAAGTGCTGCCGGCGGTCGTCAAGACGCCCGAGTTTTCGCTCAAGTCCGGCACTGAGAAGCGCTCCAAGCCTGCCGAATGGCTGGAGATCGAGGTGGAGTTCGACACGAAAGGTGCGGAATTCGAGGAACTGACGCTGGAGTACACGGTTCAGGTCGAGAACAAGCTGCTCGAAGGCCAGGTCACGCATGTCACGATTCCGGTGGGGCGGGAGCATTTTTCGGTGATGTATGTCGCCCCGCGTTCGCTGGAGAAACTGACTGGCGGAAAGGCGCTCAACCAAAGCAGCGTCCAGAACGTGTGGATTGTGGCCAAGGTCAAAGGTCAGATTGTTGACCAAGCCGCGCACCGTCCGGGACCGATTCCAAATTTGCAAAAGACGCCCGGGATGTTGTTGAACAAGACGGAGACTCCCTTCGCCCCGCTTTACTTTGACCGCTACGAGGCGACGAAGCCCTCCAAGTAAGCGCCGCTCCGGAGCTTTCATGGCCGCATCCAACCACATCCTCAGCCTCAGTCTCGGCAACCAGACGGTCGGGCTGGCCGAGTTCAAGACCGGACCTAACGGGGGGCTTGTCCTTTCGTCCTACCAGACCCGCGAACTGCTCGCCGATCCCGCCGCGGACGCTACGCGCCTCGCGCAGACCAAGCTGGCGCTCGGTGAAATGGCGCAGACTGCCAAGTTCAAAGGCGCGGCGGTCAGCTACGCCATCTCTGCGCAATCCGTCTTTACGCGCTTCGTGAAGCTGCCCTCGGTCGGCGAGGAGCAGGTGGATCAGATCGTCACCTTTGAGGCGCAGCAGAATGTGCCGTATCCCATCGACGAAGTGGTGTGGGACTACGCGCTCGTGGACAGCGGGCAGGCGAGTGAGGTCGAGGTCGTCATCGTGGCCATCAAGTCCGATCTGCTCGACGACATCAACGCAGCCGTGGAAGAGGCCCACCTGCGGACGACGATCGTCGATGTGGCTCCGATGGCGCTCTACAACGCCTTTCGCTACAACTACAGCGACATGGATGGTTGCTCGCTGATTATCGACATCGGCGCCCGGTCCACGAACCTCATTTTCATCGAGCCGAACAAGGTTTTCAGCCGCAGCATCCCGAACGCCGGCAGCACCATCACCCAGGCCATCGCCAAAGATTTCAATGAGCCTTTCGGGGCGGCGGAAGAGCGGAAAAAGCGCGACGGCTTCGTCAGCCTCGGCGGAGCCTATGCCGAGCCGGAAGATCCGGAGGTGGCGCGCGTTTCCAAGATGATCCGCAACTCGATGACCCGCCTCCATGCGGAGATCGCGCGGTCGATCAGCTTCTATCGGTCCCAGCAGGGAGGATCGGCGCCGCAGCGCGTCTTCCTGAGCGGGGGCAGCGTGACCCTGCCCTACATGCGGGAATTCTTTCACGAGAAATTCCAACTCCCGGTCGAGTTCTTCAACCCGCTGCGCAACGTCGCGGTCGGCAACGGCCTGAACATCGACGAGATCGGCCGCAGCGCCCACCGCATGGGCGAACTCGTGGGCCTCGCGCTTCGCGGTTCGAGCAATTGCCCGATGGAGCTGAATCTGCGGCCGCGCAGTGTGGTGAAAAGCCACGAACTCGCCCGGCGGCGGCCTTTCATCCTGCTTGCGGGAGTCTGCACGCTGCTCGCCCTGACCGCGTGGTGGCTCTATCTTGATCGCGCTGCGGCCATCACGCAGGAAGTGGCCGAAAAGCTCGCGCCGCAGGTGACGGAGCTAAAGGGCTTTGAAACGAGGATGAAGACGGCGAAAGACGAGATCGCCGACCAGCAGGCCAAGGCGGGACCGCTGCTGATGGCCGTCGAGGAGCGCGGTTACTGGTTGAAAATCATCGAGGACATCAATACCCGCTTGCCCAAGGATTTGGTCTGGGTCACCTCCTTTGAGGCCAAGATGCAGGCACCGGCGACCGACGGGGCCGAGCCGACGCCCGGGCCGGGCCCGAAGGGGCAGGCTGCACCCAAGCTGAACACCGTCGTGTTGCTGAAAGGTCTCTACCTCACAAACAAGCGGGCGAATCAGGCTTCCGTGGCGGATGAATTCAAGGACAAGCTCATCGAATCGACGCTTTACACCGTGGATCAGGAGCCGCCGCGGTATAAACGCAGCCTGCCCAACGACTCTGAGCTGGCCTTCGACTTCGAGTTTCCCCTTATTTTGAAGAACCCGATCAGCCTTACCGGCCACCAATGAACTGGATCAAAGAGAACAAGTTCCTCACCGGCTTTTTGGCCGTCATGGTCATTGGCATTGGCGCCCTCGGCTACGTGGTGTTTGACGCGATGGGCCGGGTGGACGCCGCGCAAGCAAACTACACCAAGCAGTCCACTGACTTGGCGCGGCTGCAAAATCTCCCGCTTTCGCCCAGCAAGAAAAACCTCGACGCCCTCGTCGCGCAGAAAACGGAGGCAGTGAAAGTCATCGAAGCGTTTCAGACCTCGCTGGGAGCCCGGTCCTTTCCGCTGGAGCCTATGACGCCCGAGCAGTTTCAGGACAAACTCAAGGCCACCAAGACCGCCATCTTTGAACGCGCGGCCCAGGGGGGAACCGAACTTCCGCCGAAGTTTTTCCTCGGCTTCGACGCCTACGAGACCACCCCTCCGAAGCCTGAGGCGGCGACGCCGCTCGGTCGCCAGTTAAAGGCCATTGAGTGGGTATTGAATCAGGTTTTTGAAAATCGCATCATCAAGGTGGACGGGAAGGATCCGATGAAGCGGGAATTGCTGGCCGAAGAAACGGGCCGGAAAGCCGAGGAACCGCCGAAGAAAGGCGCGAGCCCGGCGCGGAAGGAAAAGCCGCTCGTCGTTACCCATTCGTTCGAGATGAAGATGGAATGTCGGCAGGAGCAGTTGGCGGGCTTATTGAACGCCATCG
>JAYWEB010000136.1:0-4910 GCA_043779575.1 Chthoniobacter sp.
TGCGCGCCCCGTTTTCGCCCGGCTCGGCCTGACCGTGGGCCTGCTCGCCGAGCGCGCGGGCCGCGCGGAAAAGCGGGACGCTTACCGCTGCGACGTGACTTACGGCGTCGGCACGGAGTTCGGCTTCGACTACCTGCGCGATCAGGTGTGCATCCGCGCGGCGCACGCCAGCCGCCCGGCGCTGCGCTTTCACGATGTGCTGCTCGGGCGGAGCGCCGCGCCGGCCGATGTCGTGCAGCGCGGTCATGCCTTCGCCGTCATTGATGAGGCGGACAGCGTGCTCATCGACGAAGCCAGCTCGCCGCTCGTCATCGCGATGGGCGCGAAGCAGCCGAGCACCACGCCGGAGATTTACCGCCTCGCCGATCGCCTCGCCGCGGCCCTCCGGCCCGGCGACGATTTCACCCGCGACCCGCACACCCACCGGCTCGCGCTCACGCCCGCCGGGGAACGCGGCGCGCTCGACCGGCTGACCGACGCAGCGCTGCCGCAACTGCGCCGCGTGTGGAGCGCCTACCTCGAGTCGGCGCTGCGGGCGCGGCACCAGTTCCGGCGCGACGTGCATTACGTGGTGCGCGCGGGCGCGGTCGTCATCGTCGATGAATTCACCGGCCGCCCCTGCCCGGACCGCTCGTGGCGGGACGGACTGCATCAAGCGGTGGAAGCCGCCGCCGGCGTGACGATCACCGAGGAAAACGCCTCCGAAGCGACGATCTCGCGGCCCGCCTACTTCCGGCTTTATCGCACCGTCTGCGGCATGTCCGGCACCGCCCGCGAAGCCGCGCCCGAGCTGCAACAGAGCTACGGCCTGCGCACCACCGTCGTCCCGCTGCACCGCCCGTCGCGGCGCGAGATTTTGCCCGACCGCGTCTTCCGCACGCGCGCGACCAAGCTCGCCGCCGTCGCTGCCGAGGTCGCGCGCTGCCGCGCAAAAAGCCAGCCCGTGCTGATCGGCACACGCACCATCGAGAACAGCGAGGCGCTGGCCGCGCAACTCACGGCGCACGGCATCCCCTTTCGCCTGCTCAACGCCAAACAGGACGCCGGGGAAGCGGCGATCATCGAGCAGGCCGGCGAGCCCGGCACCGTGACCATCGCCACGAACATGGCCGGGCGCGGCGCGCACATCCCCGTGCCGGCGGCAAGCCAGCGCGCCGGCGGCCTGCACGTCATCGGCCTGGAGCGCCACGAGTCCGGGCGGATCGACCGCCAGCTCATCGGCCGCGCCGCGCGCCAGGGCGAGCCCGGCAGCGCCCGCTTTTTCCTCTCGCTCGAAGACGACCTCCTCCAGCACCACGCGCCCGCCCTCGCCGCGCGCCTCGCCGGGACCGCGGACGACGAGCTTCCCGCGGGCGCCGCCAGCCACTTTCTCCGCACCCAGCGCCGCGTCGAAGCCGCCGACCGCGAACAGCGCCGGCAGCTCGCGAAATACGACGGGTGGCTGGATGAACTGAAGCAAACCCTGTGAGGAAAATCCGAAATCCGAAACAAATTCCAATGAACAGAAATCAGGAAACAACTTTGGCCACGCGCATTGCCGGTTTTGCTTTCCCCCATTTTCCAGTCTTTCGGATTTGTTTCGGATTTCGGATTTCGGATTTCGGATTTCCGGCGCGGCTCGCCGTCTTCATTGCGCTCCTCGCCTCCGCCCGCGCCGCCGACGCTCCCATGCTCGGCTACGTCGAGCCGTTTCGGATCATCACCGTCTCCGCCGCCGAGACCGGCGTCATCGCGGAGGTGCTCGTGAAAGAGGGCGACGCCGTGAAGAAGGGGCAGATCCTTGCCAAGCTCGACACCGCCACCCTCCAGGCCGAACTCGAAATCGCCCAAGCCGAAGCCAAGCTCCAGGCCACGCGAAAGCAGCGCCTCGAAGAACTCGCCGGCTCCAGCCGCGCCACGCCGGAGGAGCTGGAAAAGGCGCGCACCGACCTGCTCATCAAGGACGCCCAAGTGCGGAAGTTTCAAGCCATGATCGAGACCCGGCTCATGCGCAGCCCCGTCGATGGGCTCGTCAGCGACATCAAGCGCGACCCCAGCGAAGCCGTCTCCGCCGCGAACCCGCACGTCCTCACCGTGGTCCAGATCGACCAGCTCACGGCCAACCTTTTCCTCCCGCCCGCCCGCGCCCTCGGCCTGAAGTCCGGCGACGCCGTCCCGCTCCTCCTCGACGGCCGCAAACGTGTCCCCGGCACCGTCGCCTTCATCAGCCCCGTCACCGACCCCGCGAGCGGCACCGTGCGGGTAAAATTCACCATCGAAAACTCCACCGGCGAACACCGCAGCGGTGTCCGCTGCGCGCTGGCCGGGGCGGAGTGAGGGCGTTCCGTCAGTGATTGGTCGCAACCACGTGTGACCATCGTTTCGGCGTGGACGAGGTGTGGTTAAACGTGGTGCCCTCCGGGATGCGCGCCGCGCGCCGTGTCCCGGAGGGACAGCGGAAATTAGCCGGTGGCGTGAGCCACCGGAACCCCCCGCCCAGCAAACCCGCCCCGGAGGGGCGGCGGCGTGGTCGCGACGGTGAAATTCCAACGCCCCTGCCGGGGCGGAGGCAATTCTTCCGTGATCCGGTGGCTCACGCCACCGGCTAATTTCCGCTGTCCCTCCGGGACCACAGAGTTCGCCGCTCCACATTGAATTCGCCGCTCCACATTGAATCACAACCGCGTGGACGAGGCTCCGGCATGGAGCCCTTGACGCCTCACGCAATCGCCACGTAGCCTCCCGCCCACTCACCCATTTAGGAGCCCCATCACCTTGGACTTAAAAGAAATCAAAGAACTCATCGCGCTGATGAGGAAGAACGACCTCTCCGTTTTCAAAATGGAGAAGGAGGGCTTCAAAATCACCCTGAAAAAGGGGACCGACTTTCAGCCCGTCATCACCGCCGCCGCGTCCGGCGCGCTCCCCGCTCCGGCGGGTGCCGTGGTCTCCGTCGCCGGCTCCGCCCCGACCCCGGCCGGCCCCATTTTGCGCGAGATCACCTCGCCGATGGTGGGGACGTTTTACGGCTCGGCGACGCCGGAATCCGCGCCCTACGTGACGGTCGGCCAGGAGATCACGGAGGAAACCGTGGTCTGCATCATCGAGGCGATGAAGGTGATGAATGAGATCAAGGCCGAGACGCGCGGAGTGGTCGCCGAGATCGCGGCGGAAAACGGCAAGCCGGTCCAATACGGGCAGGCGCTTTTCAAACTGAAGTAACGGAATTTCAGATTTCAGATTTCAGATTGAAGCTCCGGTCTGCGCCCGCCGCTTTCTTTGTGAATCCAATCTGAAATCTGAAATCTAAAATCTGAAATGTTTAAAAAAGTCCTCATCGCCAATCGCGGCGAAATCGCCCTGCGGGTCATCCGCGCGTGCAAGGAACTCGGGGTCAAAACGCTGGCCGTGTATTCCGAGGCGGATGTGGATTCGCTGCATGTGCAGCTCGCCGACGAGGCCATCTGCATCGGGCCGGCGGCGAGCGCGCAGTCCTACCTGAAGATCGACCGGATCATCAGCGCCGCAGAGATCGGCGACGTGGATGCGATCCATCCGGGCTACGGATTTCTGAGCGAGAACGCGCACTTCGCGGACATCTGCGCGAGCTGCAATATCAAGTTCATCGGCCCGCCCGCCGCCGCCATCCGCGCGATGGGCGACAAGAACACCGCGCGCGCCACGGCCAAGCGCGCCGGGATGCCGGTCACGCCCGGCTCGGACGGCATCGTGGATACGGAAAAGGAGGCGCGGGTGATCGCGCGCAAGATGGGCTACCCGGTGATGATTAAAGCGACCGCGGGCGGAGGCGGACGCGGGATGCGCCCGGCGCACAACGACAGCTCGCTGGTTTCCGGCTACCACGCCGCGCGGCAGGAGGCGGAGAAAGCGTTCGGCAACTCCGCCGTTTACATCGAGAAGCTCATCGAGAACCCGCACCACATCGAGTTTCAGATCATGGCCGACATGCACGGCGACGTGGTCCATCTCGGCGAGCGCGACTGCTCCCTGCAGCGCCGCAACCAAAAGATCATCGAGGAAACCCCCTCGCCGATCATGACCGACGAAATCCGCGAGCGCATGGGCGAGGACTGCGTGCGGCTGGCGCGCGAGGTCGGCTACGTGGGCGCGGGCACCATCGAGTGCCTCATGGACGACCACGGGCACTACTATTTCATGGAGATGAACACGCGCATCCAGGTCGAGCACTGCATCACCGAGGAGGCTTATGGCGTGGACCTCGTGAAGGAGCAGATCAAGATCGCGGCCGGCGAACCGCTTTCCCAGTACATGCACAACGCGAAGCGGAAGTACCACGCCATCGAGTGCCGCGTGAACGCCGAAGACCCGTTCCACAATTTCCAACCCTGCCCCGGCAAGATCGACCTCTATTACGCCCCCGGCGGGCGCGGCATCCGCATCGATTCCCACGCCTACGCCGGCTACGCCGTGCCGCCGCACTACGACTCGATGATCGCCAAAGTCATCGCCATGGGCACGACCCGCGCCAACGCCATCGCCCGCATGAGCCGCGCGCTCGGCGAATACATGATCACCGGGATCAAAACGACGATCCCCTTTCAGGAAGCGATCATGCGCGACCCGGATTTCCTCCGCGGGAAATACAATACCGGCTTCGTGGCGAAGATCATCGAGTCGCGGGTGGCGGAGTTTTTGGGGCGGTAGCGGCGGCGTCCCCCGACGCGACCAAACCCGTAGCCGCCGGCAGCAGGAGCCTGCTGCCTCTGGAGAGTGCGCGCGATGGGGATCCCGCCATTACTGCTCAGCCCGGCCGCCCCGCTTTGAACTCTATTCGGACGCCGCGGCGGAATAGAAAAACCGCGAAAATTCACCTTGCAACCCGAAGGAGGCGTGGCAACCTCCCCGCTCCTTTTTAACCAGAAGCATTTTATGGCATACGCAATATTCAA
>JAYWEB010000137.1:0-4904 GCA_043779575.1 Chthoniobacter sp.
GGTCCTCAGCCGGAGCGGCCGCGACTGGTTGCAGCTTCAACTAAACGCTTCGCCCAAAACACAGGTGTCACTTTAATTTAGAAAGATGGTATGAGCCGCAGATCGAGAAGCAAGTGCAGACCTGGCTGAAGCAGGCTCTGTGAAACGCCTCCCCGCGCCGCCGGAGGCTTGCGGGAGCATTGCGGCGCGGCCGCCGTTACGAATCGCCGAGGCGCACGCGCTCCAGCGCGGGGCGGGGGATCCAGCCGGGCTTCTGGCCGGGGAGCATGCAGTAGAGCCATTCGCCGCGTTCGCGCAGCACCAGCACGCGGCTGCCGGCGGGGAGGGTCTCGGCGAGCCCGGCGCTGTCCGCCGGCTGGAGCCGCGCCTCGGTGGACTGGACCACGACGATGGCGGCGGCGCTTTCCTGATGCTGCCACCACAGCACCGCGACGAGGTAGGCGCAGGCGAAAAAGCCGGTGATCGTGACGAGCCACAGGCCCGTCTTTTCGGCGCGCTTCGCGGTGCAAAGCAGGGCGATGCCGAAGAGCGCGACCCAGCCCGCCGCGGCGGCTCCCGCCACCCAGGCGTCGCCCGCGGGCCAGCCCAGGAGCTTGTCCTGCCAGACGGTGGCACGGCGTTTCGCGCCGGTTTGTTTGCGCAAGAGTTCCACGTTGGCCCGCGCCTCCGGGTGTGCGGGATCGAGGGCCAGCGCCCGCTCGTAGTCGAGGATCGCGCGGCCCGGCGCACCGAGCCGGTGGTCGGCGTTGCCGAGATTGTAGAAAAGATTCGCGCTCCACTCGCCGGCTTCCACGAGGTTTTCGTAGCCGATCTTGGCCTCGGAAAATTTGCCCTGTTCGTAGGCGCGGTTCGCGGCGTCAAAGGGGCTGGCTTGGGCGTGCGCTTGGATGGCGAGGAGGGGCAGCAGGCACGTCGCGAGGAGCGCGGCGAGGTGCTGGTGCTTTCCTGCTCCGGCGAAAAGAGACAAAACGGAACTGCGGGATTTTTCCAAATTAACGGAAGGGAAGGACGGTCGCCGCCGCAGCTTTTGGAGGCCGGTCGTTTCAGGCTTTTCCATTGTTCCTCCCGAAATTCTTCAGCGCCGTGAGCACTCGCGCGCGGTCGTTGGCCGTGATGTGGCTTTCGTCGCGACCGCCGCCGGCGAAGAGCAGTTCGGCGCGCGCGTTGAACACTTCGTCGATGATCTCGGCCGTGGCGGTGTCAGCGCCGGCCAGGGTCCGTGCGGCGGTCGCGTCCACGCCGGCGGCGTCGGTGCCGGTGGCCAGGGCGGTCGCGATCTGCGCGACGCGGGCGGCGGCGTCAAAAAATTCCGGGTGCGTCAGGCGTCCGGCACGGAGCTTGGCGAGCAGCGCGGACTTCTCCCGCCGGAGCGCGGCGATGCGTGCGGCGTTGGCGTCGGGGCGGCTCCGCAGACGGAGCGCGAGCAGCAGCAGCACCACGCCGGGCGCGAGCTGCGCGCGCCGGAATTCCCGGCGCTCGTAGAGCGCGGTGAACGTCTTCCGCGGACCCGCTTCATCGAGCGTGCCGAGGATGTCGGTGGCGCTCGGCGCGGGCGGAGTCGGGGTGGCTTCCGGGGCGGTCGCTGCTTCCGCTGGCTTGGGGGCTGAGGTGGCGGCGGGAGCTTTCGCGCCATCCACGCGGAGCGGCGCGCGGTCGCTCGTCAGCGTGACATATTTCTCCGCCTCGGGATCGAAAAAGGAAAACGTGAACACCGGCATCTGCGTCTTCTTTTCCTCGGGGATGACGGCCATCTCGAAGGTCTTCGTTCCGCTCAGGCCGACCTCGTCGCCATCGTCCTTTTTGAAAACGCCCGACGGCGGATAGCTGCGCCAGCCGGCGGGATCACGGAGCACGGGCGCTTCCACGCGGTCGAAGTTTCCCCGCCCGGTGATGCGCATTTTCATCGTCACGGGATCGCCTGCCTTGACCGCGCCCGGACTCCCTTCCGCGCTGAACTGAAACTTTCCCACCGCGCCGGAAAAATCCCGCGGTTGGCCCGTGGCCGGCAGCGGCTTCACGGTCAGTTCGACCGGTGCGCCCTTCACCCGGACCTGCTGCGTTTGGGCAAACATGGCGTCGCCAAAAATGTCGTTGCCGAACAGATCGAAGGGGTTCGGCTGCCGGTTGGGCCGCGCGCGCGGCACCTGCGCGTTGTAGATGACCTCCGCCGGCCCGATGCTGATTTTACCGGCCTTCCCCGGCGTGATCGCCGTTTTGAAAACCATCAGATCGTATTCGGTCCCGTCCCTGATTGCCACGGTGGGGCGCTGCGGCTCGGGCATTTTTTGTTTGGTGAAACCCTCGCCGGAAAGCTCCGGCATCGCCACCGGCTGCCACTTCACGCGGGAGTCCACGGAGAGCCGGATTTCCACGGGGATCATCTCGCCGACATAGGCCGTTTTTTTCGGCACGATGATTTCCACAATGCCGCGCGCTTGCGGCCGCGCGGCGTCGTCCGCGCTGCTCGGCTGGACGGTCAGCACGATGGGCTGCGTCTGGTGCGCCTGGCCGTCCACGTCCAGGGCGATGGCGGGAATGGTGAAAGTCCCGTTTTTCTCCGGGGTCACTTCATAGACGTAGACGACGGAGCTTTCGTTGCGATTGGCACCGAACCCGAACTGGATGGAGCGCTGCGTTTGCGTCGTCAGGTAGCGAATTTCCAGCCCGTCCACGGTCACGTCCGGGATGTCGCCCGCGCGTTTTCCGCCGATGACTTTGATTTGCAACTGCACCGGCTCGCTGATGACCGTGACCGTCCGGCTCAGGCTGGCTTTCACCGAGACGTCCGCCGCGTGCGTCGCCAAGCCGCCGAGCATCAGCACCAGCGCGAGCAGCCAGCCGCCCCAGCGGCGCAGCATCGTGGCGCAGCCTTCCAGGCTGTGGCCGTCCGGCGGGCCTCCCGGCCCGCCGTTCCGTTTCGCGCGGAAAAAATTCGCCTTCCTCATCGTCATCACCAGTCCCGCGGAGCCCGCCCGCCTGCCCGCTTCTCGCCCGGCTTCAGCAATTGCACGCGCGAGTCCTCACCCTTCAGCGAGTCGAGCAGACCACGCGCTTGCGCCTCAGTCATCTTGCCCTCCGCCGCCGCCTGCGCGTCCGCCGCTTCCTGCTCCTGCGCGGTGGGCGGTGGGGGCTGGCCGTTTTGCGGCTGGATGTCCCCCGCAAGTTTCCGGTCGGGCTGATTCGCGTCGGGCTTGGGCTGCTCGCCCTTCTCACCCTTCTTCGGTTCACCCTGCGGCTGCGGGTCTTGCTCGCCGTTCTTGTTGTCGTCCTTGGGTTCGCCCTTTTCGCCTTTCTGGTCCTTCGAATCGGCCTGCTTGCCGTCCTTCTTCTCGCCCTTGTCCGGTTCGTCGGTCTTCTGTTCGCCGGGTTTGTCCTGCTTCTGCGGCTGCGGCTGGTCGCCCTTCGACTGCTGATCCGGCTTCTGCTGGTCCTGCGGATTTTCCTTTTTGTCGCTCTGGTCGTCGCCGCTCTTCGGCTGCTGCTTGTCCTCGTTGTCCTTGTTCTTGTCCTGCTTGTCGTCGGGCTTTTTGTCCTCGGGCTTTGGCGGCTCGTTTTTCTCCAGCTCGTCGATCAGCCGCTGCACGAGGTCGCGGTTGTATTTCGCCTCCGGGTTGCCCGGCTGCACATTCAGCGCCTGGTCGTAATGCTGGAGCGCGTTCTTCCACTCCTTGATCTTCGGCGCCTTGTCCTTCTGCCCCGCGCCGCGCTGGTAGAGCGTGTTGCCCAGATTGTATTCCGCCGCCGCGCGCAGTTGCGGATTCGGCGAGGTCACGGCCTTGGCGAAAGCCTCCAGCGCCTGGCCGTAGTCGCGCTGCTTGTAGGCCGTCGCGCCTTGGTTGAAATGCAGCGCCTCCGACTCCGGCATGCGGGCGAGCTGCTTCGCGAAAACCTCCGCCGCGCCCGTGTAATCCTCGCGTTCATACGCCTCCACGCCCGCGTTTTTCGCCCGCGCGCCGGCCGGCGCAAAAATCCCCGCCAGCAGCAGCGCCGCCGCCACCGCGGACGTGGCCGGTTGCGCCGCGCGCCGGGCGGACCGCTTCCGCTCGCCGACGCACATCGACGACGCGAGCAGCACCAGCCCCGCCGCGAGCGGCCACTGGTAGCGCTCGATCGGACGGCGCGAAGTCTGGGCGTCGATGTCTTGTTCTTTCATTTGGGCGAGCCCGTCGCGGACGATTTGCAGCGTCTCCGCCGGGCCGGATTCGAGGTGAACGTAGAAGCCTCCGGTGGATTCTGCAATTTTCCTGAGCCGCTCCTCGTCGAGCCGCGACTTCACAAACTGCCCGCCCTCGTCCTTCACAAATCCCGTCCCGCCATTCGCCCCCGGCACCGGAATGAGCGACCCGTCCGCCGAGCCGATCCCGACGGTAAAAATCCGCACCGTGCCCTTCAGCTCCTCGGCGGCCTTCACCGCGTCGTCGTCCAGCTCCTCGCCATCGGTGAAAAGGATGAGCGCCCGGTGCTCGCTCTCGCCTTTGCCAAAAGCCTCGACCGCCGCCTTGATCGCCGCCGCGATGTTCGAGCCGCCGAGCGGGATGATCTCGGTGTTCAGTTCCTTCAGCGAGTCGAGCACCGCGCTGTAATCCACCGTCAGCGGCGCCTGCAAAAACGCGCTGCCGGCAAACGCGATCAGCCCCGCGCGATCGCCGCCGAGCTGGCCGATCAAATCCTGCGCCGCCAGCCGCGCGCGCCCGAGCCGGTTCGGCGCGAGGTCCGTGGCGAGCATGCTTTTCGAGCAGTCGATCGCCAGCAGCACGTCGCGCCCCTTCCGCTCGCTCTTCACCCACGTAAAGCCCATCCGCGGCTGCGCCAGCGCCCCGATCACGCCGGCCAGCCCGAGCAGGATGAGGAAAAAACGGAAGCGCCGCTTGCCCACGCTCACGCTCCCCGCGAGCCGATCCTGC
>JAYWEB010000138.1:0-4887 GCA_043779575.1 Chthoniobacter sp.
GGGAAGTGGTGCAGGTAATTCAGCCCCGAGTGGAACAGCCAGTAACCGACCGCGAGATAGCACAGCACGAACGCCGCCAGCACCGCCGGCAGCAGCGGCGACTCGCGCCGGATGCCGCGCAGCCGCGCGAGCAGGCTGCGCCAGTGGACCCAGAGGAGCAGGCGGAACAAGCGCGGGGAAGTCATGGGCGGGGAAAGTCCGAAATCCGAATATCGAATTTTCCCCCTCACCTCCCCGGCATCAGCTCGAACAGAAAACCCTTCAAATACTCCGTCTCCGGCAGCGTGGTCACGATGGGGTGATCCGCGCCCTGCGAATACGCCGCGAGCTGGCGCAGCGTCTTCTTCGCGTCCACGACCGCCTCGTTGATGACCTCGAGAAAAATCTCCCGGCTCACGTGATGCGAGCAGCAGAAAGTGGCGAGCAGGCCGTCGGGGTTGAGCAGCTTCAGCGCGCGGAGGTGGATTTCCTTGTACCCGCGCATCGCGTCGCCCAGCTTGCCCTTCGACTTCGTGAAGGATGGCGGATCGAGAATGATCAGATCGTAGCGCGCGTTCTGACGGTCGAGATCGTGCAGCACGTCAAAGACATTTCCCGCCTGCGCCTCGACCGCGACGCCATTGCGCGCCGCGTTTTTTTTCACCAGCTCCACGCACTCCGTGCTGATCTCCACCGCCTGCACGCTCGCCGCGCCGGCCTTCGCGCACGCCAGCGCGAACGCGCCCTGATTGGCAAAGCAATCGAGCACCTTGCGCCCCTTCGCCTGCGCCGCCACCGCCGCGTAGTTCGGGAGCTGGTCGAGGTAAAAGCCGGTCTTCTGCCCGTGGCTCAGATCCAGCTCGAATTCCAGCCCGGCGATCGTCACCGCGAACGGCCCCGGCGCTTCTCCGTGGAGCATCCCCGTGACCAGCTCCAGCCCCTCGGCCTTGCGCACCGGCGCGTCGTTGCGCTCGATGATCGAGCGCGGATCGAGCACCGCCCGCAGCGCCTCCACGATGAGCCCCTTCCTCATGTCCATCGCCAGCGTCAGCGTCTGCAAAACGAGATGGTCGCCATAACGATCGACGATCAACCCCGGCAACCCATCGCTTTCACTCCACACCAGCCGCGCGTGCCGCGGATCGAGGCCGCGCCGCGCCCGATACTCCACCGCCAGCCGGATGCGACGGGTGAAAAACTCCAGGTCGAGATCCTGCCGCTGCCGCGAAAACCGCCGTGCGATGATCTGCGACTTGCTGTTGTAAATCGCCGAGCCGAGCAGCCGGTCCTGCCCATCCTTCAGCGAAACCACATCGCCATCCTGCGGCGCACCAAACGCCTTGAGCACGTCGCTCGAATACAGCCAGTCGTGCCCATGTAAAATCCGCGTGCGAGGTTTGATAACGAGTCCAGCCATAGGGGCGCAGACCGTAAAAGCGCCCCGCCCGAAGTCAACGCCCCGCCCCGCGAGAGCCGTAGCGCAAGCCTCCGGCTTGCATTGCCGAGTCATCGGCGCATGCTCCGCCGCATGGTCTGCACCTCCCTCGAAACTGCGCACGCCGCCGTCGTCCAGCTCGTCCAGGACTTCGCCGCCAGCGAAGCCCACTACCTCTCCCCCAGCTACTCCGAAGCGCAGGCCCGCCTCAGTTTCATCGACAAGCTCTGGCAGGCGCTCGGCTGGGATGTCACCCACGAGCAGCAGAAAAATCCCTACGCCCAGGAGGTCAAAGTCGAAGACCCGCAGAAGATCGCCGGCAGCGCCCGCCGCGCCGATTACGCCTTCCACACCGCGCCCAACTTCCGCGACGCCCGCTTTTTCTGCGAAGCCAAGAAGCCCCACGTCCAGCTCAAGACCGACGCCGACGCCGCCTTCCAGACCATCCGCTACGGCTGGAGCGCGGGCACCCCGCTCGCCGTCCTCACGGACTTCGAGCAGCTCCACATCCTCGACTGCCGCGCCCGGCCCGACATCGCCACCGCCCTCGCCCGCAGCCACCGCTTCTTTCATTACAAAGACTGGCTCGATTCCGAGAAATTCGCCGAACTCTACTACCTCTTCTCCCGCGAAGCTTTCGCCTCCGGTAGCTTCGATGCCTACGTCTCGAAACTCCCGCGGCCCAAGAAAGTCGGCACCAAGCCGGGCCTCCTCCGCACCGGTGCCCAGCCCGCCGATGCCTCCTTTCTCAACGATCTGGAGAACTACCGCGAGACCCTCGCCAAGCTCCTCAAAGCCGCCGACCACACCCTCGATGGCGACGCCCTCACCGAGCTCGTCCAGCGCATCCTCGACCGCCTCGTCTTCCTCCGCTTCCTCGAGGACAAACTCATCGAGACCGAGCATCAGGTGCAACACTTCTCCCGCGCCGCCGGCGGTCACTCGTGGGCGAAATTCCTCGCCGCCTCGCGCAAGCTCGACGCCCGCTACAACGGCATCGTCTTCAAACACCACCCCGTCCTCGACACCCCCGGACGCCTCCCCGTCGATGACGCCCGCTTCGCCGACCTCTGCGAAGAACTCGCGCACACGAAGTCGCCCTACCACTTCGGCTCCATCCCCATCCACATCCTCGGCAGCATTTACGAGCGCTTCCTGGGAAAGGTCATCGTCACCACCGAGCAGCGCGCCCGCGTGGAGGAAAAGCCCGAAGTCCGCAAAGCCGGCGGCGTCTATTACACCCCCGAGTATATCGTCCGCTACATCTGCGAGCAGACCGTCGGCCGGCTCATCGAGGGGAAAAATCCCGCGCAAATCGCGAAGATGCGTTTCGCCGACATCGCCTGCGGCTCCGGCAGTTTCCTCCTCGGCATTTACGATCTCCTCCTCCGCAAACACGGCCTGTGGTACAACGCCCACCCTGCGGATGCGGTGAAGGAAAACGTCGCCCCGTCCGACAAGCGCAAACGCAAAAAGGAATTCATCCCCGCCGTCACCGAGCGCGACGGCGTGCTCCGGCTCACCCTGGAAAAGAAGCGCGAAATCCTCCTCAATAACGTCTTCGGCGTGGACCTCGACGGGCAGGCCGTGGAAGTCTCCCAACTCTCCCTCTACCTAAAGCTCCTTGAAGACGAGACCACCGCCAGCGCCCACCAGCACTACCTCGACTTTCACGAGGCTCTGCTCCCGTCGCTTAGCAAGAACGTCGTGTGTGGCAACTCGCTCATCAGCCTCGACGTGATCTTCAGCGAGTTAAAGCTCACCGACCGCGAAGAGTTGAAACTGCGCCCGATGGATTTCGAGTCGGTCTTTCCGCAAGTCTTCCCACCGAGCTGGGCACGCGAGAGTTCCGTCGTCGCGGAGACTTATGATGGCGGCTTCATCGACTTCGGTCCCGGCGAACCTACCCGCGACATCGCCCATTACGGGCAGAAGCTCGGGGAGAAACCACGCAAGCGGGTGGTGAAGCCGCGCGCCGTTCCGGCAGTCGAGCCGCATGGGTCGGGCTTCGATGCCATCGTCGGCAATCCGCCCTACGTCCGGCAGGAATCCCTCCCGCCCGCTGTGAAGCAGTATCTCGAAACCCATTACGATAGCTACGAGAGCACGGCAGACCTCTACACCTACTTCATGGAGCGCTGCGTCACGGAGCTTTTGCGGCCCGGCGGACGCTTTGCCTACATCGTCTCCAGCAGCTTTCTGCGCACGGCCTACGGACGGGAGTTACGCTGGACGCTGAAGCTGCACGCCGCTGTCGAGCAGATCGTGGACTTCGGCGGATTGCCGGTCTTCGCCGCAGCCAAGGATACCTATGTGTGCATCCCCGTGATGTGCAAAGGGCCGCAGCCGCCGGAGGTTTCCATCGCGCGCATCAACACGCTGAAATTCGACGACCTCGCTGCCGAAGTCACCAAGCGCAGTTATCGCATCCCGCAGGAGCGCCTGAACCGCGAGTCGTGGTCGCTCGACACTAATGAGCACGCGGGCGTCTTCGCGAAAATAATGAAGGTGGGCGTGCCGCTTGGAAAATATGTCGGCGATGAATTCTTCCGCGGAATTCTCACCGGCCTCAACGAAGCCTTCGAACTCACCCGCGCCCAGCGCGATACGCTCGCCACTAACGTGGCCTCAATGCCCCTGCTCAAAGCCTTTGTCGGCGGCTCGGAAATCAAGCGTTACCGGCTCGCCAGCCAGGACCGCCATCTCATCGTCATCCCGACTGGCTGGACGCGTGAGCAAATGCGTGCCGACGGCAGCGGCGGGCCACGTTCCGAGCGCGCCGCGTGGGAATGGTTCTCATCGAAACATCCCGGACTCGCCGCGCATCTCACGCCATTCGAGACGGCTTGCCGCAAGAGGCAGGACCAAGGCGAATTTTGGTGGGAGCTGCGCGCCTGCGACTATTACGCTCACCTCGACGCACCCAAGCTCATCTTTCCCGACATCTGCAAAGGCCCGCGCTTCATGGTGGACCGCACCGGCGCCTACCTCGCCAATACCGCCTACTGCCTCGGCGTCGATGATCTCTACCTCCTCGGCGTGCTCAATAGCCGGCTCTTTTGGTTCACCATCGCGCGCCTCAGCATTCCCTTCGGCATCCGTGCCGGCGAATACCGATACCGGCTGATCTATCAATACATGGAGAAGGTTCCCATCCGCACCCTCGACCTTGCCATTCCGGCTGAGAAGGCGCGGCACGACCGAATGGTCCAGCTCGTCGGAGCAATACTTTCCATCCAGCAACAACTCACCGCGGCCACCAATGAAACCGACCGCGCCCAATACGAAACCAAAGCCGCCGGACTCGACCGGCAGATCGACGAACTGACCTACGAGATCTACGGCCTCACGACCGAAGAAAAGGATCTCGTCGCCGAAGCATGAACGCGCCGGACCTGCGCTTTGTCGCCGAGCCGACGCTGCTGCCGTGGCTCGTGGCGGAGGCCGTGTGCGGCGAGGCGGCACGCTGGCTG
>JAYWEB010000139.1:0-4884 GCA_043779575.1 Chthoniobacter sp.
TCCTCGTCAAAGGCACCCACACCCGCACCGCCGCGCAGCTCGCCGACGAGATCGAGGACCTCGGCGGCGCGCTCGGCAGCGACGCCGGCAACAACAGCCTCAGCGTCTCCGTCGGCGTCATGCGCCCCGACCTCCGCGCCGGCCTCGACCTGCTCGCCGCCGTCCTCCTTCACGCCACCCTCCCCGAAAAAGCCCTCGCCCGCGAAAAGGACGCGCAGCTCGCCGGCATCAAAGCCGAGGACGAGGAGATCACCGTCATCGCCCGCCACCTCCTCCGCGAAAACCTTTTCGGCGCGCACCCCTACGGCCTCCGCGGCTCCGGCACGCCGGAAAGCGTCGCCCGCCTCACCCGCGACGACCTCCTCGCCTTCCGCGACCGCCACCTCGTCGCGCGCAACGGCGTCCTCTCTGTCTTCGGCGACGTCCGCGCCGAGGAAGTCCGCGCCCTCGTCGAGGACGCCCTCGCCGCACTGCCCGCCGGCGAGCCCGCCTTCGCCACCGTCCCCGAGCCGCCCGCGCTCGCCGCGTCGCGCGAGGTCCAGCGCAACGAGGAAAAAGAGCAGGCCGTCCTCATGGTCGGCTTCCCCGGCATCGACATCCACAGCCCCGACACCGCCGCGCTCGAACTCCTCGACGAGGCGTGCAGCGATCTCGGCTCCCGCCTTTTCCTCCGCATCCGCGAGGAAATGGGCCTCGCCTACTTCATCGGCAGCAGCCAGATGGCCGGCCTCGCCCGCGGCATGTTCGTCTTCTACCTCGGCACCGACCCGCAAAAGCTCCCCGCCGTCAAAGCCGCCCTCCACGAGGAAATCGCCAAGCTCGCCCGCGACGGCCTCACCGCCGACGAACTCGACCGCGCCCGCGAGAAAAGCCTCGGCCAGATGGAAATCCGTCATCAAAGCAACGGCGCCTTCGCCTACCAGGCCGCCCTCAACGAACTCTACGGCCTCGGCCACAGCTACCACCTCACCCAGCGCCGTGAACTGGAGGCGCTCACCGTCGCGGAAGTCGCCGCCGCCGCCCGCCGCTACTTCCAGCAACCCGCCATCACCGCCATCGTCCGCCCGGCGGGGTAGGGGAGGGTGTGATTAAAAGTGGTGCGAGGTGTGATGCGCGTTACGTGTCCCGGAGGGACGATGGAAATTAGCCGGTGGCGTCAGCCACCGGAGCCGCCCGCCCAGCGATCCCGCCCCGGAGGGGCGGTGGCACGGCCACGGCGTGATCTGTCTTCGAAAAAGTGGACAGGGGTAATGGTTAGTTTGAGGTGGAGGTTAGTGGTGGATTGTTTGGGGGGAACATTTGTTTTTCAAACTGGAGTGGAGAGCGGTAATCGAGGGCGCTGTGGCGGCGGTGTGGGTTGTAGAAGGTTTCGATGTAGTCGAAGATGGCGAACCGGGCGGCGGCGCGGGTGGGTGGGATTTCTCCGGCCAGGCACTCGGTCTTGAGGGTGGCGACGAAGCTTTCGGCCAGGGCGTTGTCGTAGGGATTGCCCGTGCGGCTCATGCTGCGGGTGACGCCCCAGGCGGCGGTGAGCTGCGCGAAGGCCTCGGCGGCATATTGCACGCCGCGATCACTGTGGTGGAGCAGGCCCGGCGGCGGCGGCTGGCGTGCCACGGCGAGGGTGAAGGTGGTAGTGACCAGTGCGGCGCTCATGTCCGCGCGGCAGTGGTGGGCCACGCAGCGGCGCGTGCAGCCGTCGAGGGTAAAGGCGAGATAGAGCCAGCCTTCGACGGTCTCGATGTAAGTAAAATCGCTCTGCCACACCAAGCCGGGCCGGTCTGGCGCGGGCACTTTGGCGAGCCAGTTTTCCGCGATCTTGTGCGGGTGGCGGCTGTCGGTGGTCTTCGGGCGAAAGCGGCGCTTTTGGGCGGGCCGCAGCTCCTGCTCGCGCATGCGGCGCCCGATCCGGTTCTTGCCGCAGCGCTCGCCGATCTCTTGCAGATCGGCGCGCACGCGCAGCGGCCCGTAAGTCTTGCGGCTGCGCGCAAAGCTCGCGGCAATGAGCGGGCGCAGTTGCGCGTCGCGCTGCCGTCGCGCTTGCCGGGGCTTGTGGCGGTGTGCATGGAAGCCGCTTTTGCTGACCTCGAGCGCGTCGGTCAGCGCGCCCACCGGGTATTGATGACGGAGCGCTTCCATCACCGTGAAACGCAGGCGGGCACCTCGGCCGACAAGATGCCCAACGCTTTTTTTAAGATGTCGCGCTGCTGGCGCAGGCAATCGTTTTCGGTGCGAAGCCGGCGCAGTTCGCGCTGCTCTGGGCTCTCGGCCTCGAGAGTCTTCGAATGGTTAAGGGCCTGGCCGGCCTTCGCCTTTTTGACCCATTCTCCCAGCGACCAGGCTGAGACGCCCAGATCGCGGGAGACTTCGCCCTGGCTGCGTCCCTGGTTGACGAGGGCGACGGCGTTTTCCTTGAACTCGCGGTCGTAACGGCGAGCAAATTTACTGTTTGGTTCTGACATGGCTTTTCCTTTCGTCTTTAAAGCCCCTGTCCGCAAAATCGAAGACACTCCAGCGGTCAAAGGCCAACGCCCCTGCCGGGGCGGATTCATTTTTTCCGCGATCCGGTGGCTGACGCCACCGGCTAATTTCCAGCGTCTCTCCGGGACCACCGACTTTGCTGGGCCACATTTAATCATTAATCACACCCTCCCAGCGCAGACCGCGAATTCCCCGCTTCCCTCCACCCCGGACTCTTCGCCACTCTCCCGCCCACCGATGCCCAACGACGCCACCCCCATCACCGACTTCGAGTATCCCGACGCGAAGCGCAAAAACCTCCCGCCGGCCGGCAGTCCGCCGGGGGATCGCGTGGCGGAGGAGCCGAAGATGAAGTTTGCCTACGACCCGCACCGGACGCCGGTGCTGCGGTTCAATGAAGCCGTCGTCCGCTGCCGCGAGCTGCTGGAGAAGGCCACGCGCGAGCGCCTCACGCACGACGAAGCCGCCGAGCTCGCCGCGCATCTGGAGAGCGAGCAGCCGTGGCTGGAGTGGGCGGGCAAGCGCGAGCAGCCGCACTTCGAGGTCGAGCCCGTGGCGCTGCACCTGCACGAGCGCGTCTCCGCGCAGGCCATCCTGCGCGCGGTGCGGCGGGAGGACGTGCAGCGCGATTTCTTTGCCGAGCCGAAGCTCCCGGCCCGCGAAGCCCGCGCGTATTACCAGCACGACGTGGACTGGGCGAACCGCCTCATCCTCGGCGACAGCCTCCAGGTGATGACCTCGCTCGCCCGCCGCGAGGGCCTCGCCGGGCAGGTGCAGATGATCTACCTCGACCCGCCCTATGGCATCAAATTCTCCTCCAACTGGCAGAACGAGGTGGGCAAGCGCGACGTGAACGACAAGGACGAGGACCTCACCCGCGAGCCGGAGATGATCCGCGCCTACCGCGACACCTGGACCCTCGGTGTCCACTCCTACCTCGCCTACCTCAAGCAGCGCCTCATCCTCGCCCGCGAACTCCTCACCGACTCCGGCTCCATCGCGAGCAGTCAGCGGATGGAAAGGCGACGCCGCATATCGCCGCCGCGTCAGCGGCGCTCCGATCGTAGCCCGGCGATTCATCGCCGGGTTAGGAGGAAAAAGGCGACCGCGTCGCGTAGCGACGGCTGAGGCTATGGCGAACACATTCACCTCGCTCCACTACCACGTCGTTTTCAGCACGAAGGACCGTGAGCCTTGGCTGCGAGAAGAGGTGCGGGAGCGACTGTGGCCGTATCTCGGCGGCATCGCGCGCGAAAACAAAATGCACGCGTGGATGGTCGGCGGTGTGGCGGATCACGCGCATCTGCTCATTTCCATCCCGCCTGCACTGGCCGTGTCCAAGGCGATTCAATTGCTCAAGGGTGGTTCCTCGCATTGGTTGAAGGAAACCTTTCCCGACCTTTCCGCGTTCGCCTGGCAGGATGGCTACGCGGCGTTTTCCGTGAGCCATTCACAGCTCGACGCGGTGAAGAATTACGTGGCCACGCAGGAGGAGCATCATCGCCAGCGCGGCTTTGCCGAGGAATACCGCGCCTTTCTCACGCGCCACGAAATCGTTTTCGATGAACGCTACCTCCTTGGTTGATTTCAGCCGTCGCTACGCGACGCGCGCCGATATTTTCCCCGATACCCGCGCTGAAGCGCGGGCCTACGTTCGTTCGCCGCTCACGCGGCAGCGACCCGCGGTGCCCGCTGGTTTCACCAAACGCGGCGACTTGGTGCTGGACCCGACGTGCGGGAGCGGGACGACGGCGTTTGTGGCCGAGCAGTGGGGGCGGCGGCGGATCACGGTGGATAGTTCGCGCGTGGCCGCGACCATCGCCCGGCAGCGGCTGCTCACCGCCAGCTTCGAGACCTACAAGACCCGCGACCCGCAGGCCGGCGTGGACCCGAACCAGCCGCTGAACCCGCGGCACGGCTTCCACTACAAGACCGTCCCGCACATCACCCTCAAATCCATCGCCCAAAACAAAGGGCTGGACCCGATCTTTGCCCGGCACGAGCCGGTGCTGGCAGAGCGGTTGCGGGAGCTGAATGCGAAGCTTTTGGAGTGCGGCAGTCCTCTGCCGCTTTCGGAGGCGGACGGTGCACAAAGCGGCAGAGGACTGCCGCAGTCCAAAACGCTTCGCGCCAAACTCGCCGGCAAACTCCTCGCGAAGCTCCGCGAGAGCGCGCGGTCGGTGACGGATGCGGATGAGCGGCGGTGGATTCTGCCCGGCACGGACCCGCAGCTTTTCCAAGCCGCCAAGGGCGGTCCCACCGCCAAACAAGTCGCCGACCTGCGGGCGGCGATTCCGGGTAGCGCACGCGCCTCGCGTGTGGCGGACGGCGCCCCCGCCGTCCGCTCCGAGCCGGGAGGCGTTCGCGGCGAGGGCGCCGCGAACAGCACGCGGGGCGCGTGCGCTA
>JAYWEB010000140.1:0-4879 GCA_043779575.1 Chthoniobacter sp.
CGAGTGCGGCCTGCACGCGGCGTGGGGCATTGAAAGGATGAAGGATGAAGGATGAAGGCGGAATGATCGGTTCAAACTTCTTCATCCCTCATCCTTCATCCTTCATCCTTTCCACGTGACCAGCTACCACCTCGACCATCTCCAGTATCTCGAAACCGAAGCCATCCACGTCATGCGCGAGGTGGCCGCCGAGTTCGAGCGGCCCGCACTGCTTTTCTCCGGTGGAAAAGATTCCATCTGCCTTCTGCGGCTCGCGGAGAAAGCGTTCCGCCCGTCGGACATCCCGATGCCGTTTCTCAACGTGGACACCGGGCACCATTTTCCCGAGCTGAATACTTTCCGCGACAAGCGCGCCGCGCAGCTCGGCGGCAAGCTCATCATCCGCAAAGTCGAGGACGCCATCGCCGCCGGCATCGCCCATCCGTCGCCCGGCGAGATCAGCCGCAACCGCCTGCAAATCCCCACGCTCCTCGCCGCGCTCGAGGAGTTCCGCTTTGACTGCGCCATCGGCGGCGCGCGGCGCGACGAGGAAAAGGCGCGGGCCAAAGAGCGCTTCTTCAGCTTCCGCGACGCCTTCGGCCAATGGGACCCGAAGAACCAGCGCCCCGAAATCTGGAACCTCTACAACGCCCGCGTGAACCCCGGCGAAAACATGCGCGTGTTTCCCCTCTCGAATTGGACCGAGATGGACGTGTGGGAATACATCAAGCGCGAGCAGCTCGAAGTGCCGACGATCTACTTCTCCCACCAGCGCCAGGCCGTGCGCCGCGGCGGCCAGTGGCTGCCGGTCAGCGACATCATGCCGCCGACGGAGAAGGAAGAGGTGCGCGAACTCACCGTCCGCGTCCGCACCATCGGCGACATCATCAGCACCGGCCTCGTGGAAAGTCCCGCCACCACCGTCGATGACATCATCGCCGAAATCGCCGCCGCCCGCGTCACCGAACGCGGCTCCCGCGCCGACGACAAAGCGAGCGAGTCCGCGATGGAGGATCGAAAGAAGCAGGGGTATTTCTAATGAGCGCATCGCATCCCGTCGAACTCCTCCGCTTCAACACCTGCGGCTCCGTCGATGACGGAAAATCCACGCTGATCGGGCGGCTGCTCTACGACACGAAGTCGCTGATGGAAGATCAGATCGAGGCGCTGGAACGCTCCGCCGACATCACCGGCGGCGGGCAGATCAATCTCGCCAATCTCACCGACGGCCTGCGCGCCGAGCGCGAGCAGGGGATCACGATTGATGTGGCGTATCGCTACTTCGCCACGCCGCGGCGGAAGTTCATCGTCGCCGACACGCCGGGCCACATTCAGTACACGCGCAACATGGTCACGGGCGCGAGCACGGCGAATCTCTCGGTCATCCTCGTCGATGCGCGCAACGGCGTGATCGAGCAGACTCGCCGGCACACCTGCATCGCCGCGCTGCTCGGCATCCCGCATCTCGTCGTCGCGGTGAACAAGATGGATCTCGTCGGCTGGAGCGAGGAGCGCTTTCTCGAAATCCGCGACGCCATCGAGGGCTTCCTGCCGAAGCTCGACGTCGCGAAAGACGTGAAGTTCGTCCCGATCAGCGCGCTGACCGGCGAAAACGTCGTCGCGCCGTCGGACAAGACGCCGTGGTATCAGGGGCCCGGCCTGCTCAGCCATCTGGAGACCGTCCACATCGCGAGCGACTGGAATCTCACCACCTTCCGCATGCCCGTACAGTGGGTGAACCGCCCGAACAATCCGACCGATCATTCGCTCCATGATTTCCGCGGCCTCAGCGGACAAATCGCCGGCGGGATCATCAAGCAGGGCGAGAAAGTGATGATCCTCCCGAGCGGATTAAAAAGCACGGTGAAGAGCATCTGGACGCTCGACGGCGAACTCGACGAAGCCTTTGCCCCGCAGTCCGTCACGCTCTGCCTCGAAGACAACGTGGACGTGAGCCGCGGCGACATGATCGTGGGCCTGGCGAACCTGCCCGGCATGGGCACCGACTTGCGCGCCCGCGTCTGCTGGATGCACCAGCGCGCGCTGACCAAAGGCGGGAAGTATTTCCTCAAGCACGGCACCCAGACCGTGCAGGCCATGGTCACGAGCCTCGAAAGCCGCATCGACATCCGCACCTTCGAGCACGAGCCCGCACCTGCGCAGCTCGCAATGAACGACATCGGCGAAATCCGCCTGCGCACGGCCAAGCCGATCGTCTTCGACGGCTACGGTTTCAACCGGCTGACGGGGTCCTTCATCCTCATTGAGCAAGGCACCAACCACACCGTCGCCGCCGGCATGCTCTTCCCGCCGACCGAGCCGGTGAAACCGGAATACAACGACTTCGCGATTTGAAGTTCCGCGCAGCGGAAAAAATGCCCGTCATCCTGAGCGCAGTTCCCGGCGGGCGCAGGCGGGCGGGAACGGAGTCGAAGGACCTCTAACTATTTCTTCGGGGCGCAGGCGGAGGGAGAAAGACACGCACATCACCAACCGCCTCCGCCCGCGGAAAAGTTAGAGGTCCTTCGACTGCGCTCCGCTCAGGATGACGGCCTGTTTTTGGACGGCGCACGCGCCTTCGCAGTTGAGCCCTCGCGCACGTCGGCGATGATCTTGCCACCCATGTCCGCGCCCGAGAAAGCCGATCCGAAAATCAAGCTCCGCGAGGTCCCGCACAAGCCGGGCGTCTATCTCATGCGCGACCGTTTCAACCGCGTCATCTACGTCGGCAAAGCGCGCAACCTGCGCAAACGCGTCAGCCAGTATTTCATGCCCAGCGGGGCCATGCGGGCCAACATCAAGACGCGCGCACTGCTCGACGCGATCTGGGATTTCGAGTGGCACCTCGCCGGCAGCGAACCCGAGGCGCTGCTCCTCGAAGGCCGGCTCATCAAGGAATTCCGCCCGCGCTACAACGTCAGCTTCCGCGACGACAAACGCTTCCTCATGGTCAAGGTGGACATGGCCGACGAGTGGCCGCGCTTCCGCCTTTCGCGTTTCAAGAAGGACGACAACGCCCGCTACTTCGGCCCCTTCGCCCACTCCGGCGCGCTGCGGCAGACGCTCAATTTCATGCGGAAAAAATTCGGCGTGCTGACTTTTGGCCGCGGCACGCCAACCGCGCGCGAGCTGAAATCCTCCACCTACCAGGTGCCGATGAAACTCGCCGACACCAACGCCGCGCAATACCGCGAACGCATCGAGCGCGCCTGCGAATTTTTCACCGGCCAGTCGAAAGAACTCCTCCAGATCCTCGAAGACGAGATGCGCAAAGCCGCCACCGCCCTCGATTTCGAGCGCGCCGCCGAGATGCGCAACATGCTCGACGACCTCCGCAAGACCACCAAGCCGATGGCCCGCTTCAACCGCGACCAGCGCCACCGCCTCGGCGTGACCAGCACCATCAACCCCGTCGCCGACCTCGCCGCGCTCGGCGAGGAACTCAGCCTCGCCGGCCCGCCGCGCCGCATGGAGTGCTTCGACATTTCCAACATCAGCACCACCCACATCGTCGCCAGCATGGTCTGCTTCGTGAACGGCAAACCCGCGAACCACCTCTACCGCCGCTTCCGCATCCGCACGGTGGAAGGGCAGGACGACTTCGCGAGCATGGCCGAGGTGGTGCGGCGGCGGTATGCGCGCGTGCTGAAGGAGATTTCAGATTTCAGATTTCAGATTTCAGATTTGCCCGAGGCCGGCGCCGACTCCGTGATCGACCTTTCCGTTTCGCAGGAAAGTCCGCTCGAAATCGCCCGGCGCATCACGCAGCTCGGCGAGATCAGAAATCCGAATTCAGAAATCGGAAATTTCCCCGACCTCGTCATCGTGGACGGCGGCAAAGGCCAGCTCTCCTCCGCTTGCCGCGAGCTTCAGCGCCTCGGCCTGCACGATCTGCCCATCATCGGCCTCGCGAAAGAGTTTGAGGAAATCCACCGCCCCGGCCGCCCGCAGCCGCTCATTCTCCCGCACGCCAGCGGCGCGTTGAAAATGCTCCAGCGCATCCGCGACGAAGCCCACCGCTTTGCCAACGGCTACCACCAGCTCCTCATGAAACGCCGCATCGCCGAGAGCCTGCTCGACGACTGCCCCGGCGTCTCCGAACCGCGCAAAAAAATCCTCCTGCAAAAGTTCGGCAGCGTTGCCCGCCTCCGCCGCGCCAGCGTCGCGGACATCGCCGCCACCGCCGGCATCAGCCCCCGGCTCGCCCAGCAAATCGCCACCTTCCTCGCCGAGCGCGCGTAGCCGCGGATTCCGGGGAGCACACGCGTCCCGCGTGTTGGCGAAGGCGTCCCGCCTTCGCGAACTTTCGTTGCGCGTCGACTGTAAAAAGCGCGCGCCAGCACTCCAAACGCCGCAGGAAATTCGTCGTGTCGGGACGACACGACCAGCACGCGGGACGCGCGCGCTCCCCGGATTTCTGCCACGCCCCCCGCTTGCGCGGCGAGGGCCGCCGCCACATGCTCCGCGCCATGGACCGACCCACCGCCATCGCCGCCATCCGCACCGCCTGCAACACCCTCGCCGCCGGCGTGACCAGCATTCACCCGCTCCTCCCCGCCCTCGCCGACGAGCCCACGAAAGCCGAGATCGTGAAAGCGCTTTTCGAGCTGACGAAAAACGTCGAGGTCGTGAAGAAACAAATCATGCGCCTCGAAAAACGCGACGACTCGGCGCTGCTGTGATCTGCGCCGCCGCACGCGCGTGGGTCTCGCGGAAATCGCCAATGGCCGAGGGTTATTTGAAAAGCGAACGCCTACTTCTTCACCATTTCCCGCACCTCAGCCCAGGCGAGCCACGATTGTAGGCGGGCCGCCGTATTCCGGGCGGGCGGAGATGCGCAGAGCGCAGGACTGCTCGATCAATTGATGAGCAATCCACGCCCGGTCCACGATGGGGGTGT
>JAYWEB010000141.1:0-12259 GCA_043779575.1 Chthoniobacter sp.
TGGATGAGGTCGTTGGTGCCGATGCTGAAAAAATCCACCTCTTTCGCGAGGATGTCGGCGGAGATGGCGGCGCTGGGAATCTCGATCATCGCGCCGACTTCCATGTCCGCGCCCAACGGCACGCCCTCGGCGCGCAGCTCGGCGCGACATTCTTCGAGGATGACGTTGGCGCGGCGGAGTTCCTCCACGCCGGAAATCATGGGATACATGATCTTCACGTTGCCCGCGGCGCTGGCGCGGAGGATGGCGCGGAGCTGGGTTTTGAAAATATCGACGCGCTCGAGGCAGAAGCGGATGGCCCGCCAGCCGAGAAAGGGGTTCAGCTCCTCGGGCATGTGCAGGGCGCTCATGAATTTGTCGCCGCCGAGATCGAGCGTGCGGATGATGACGCTGTGCGGCGCGGCGGCCTCGGCGACCTGACGGTAGGCGGCATATTGCTCCTCCTCGGTGGGCAGCTCGGCTTTGTTGAGGTAGAAAAATTCGGTGCGATACAGCCCGACGCCCTCGGCCCCGCTTTGCTGCACGAGTTCCATGTCGGCGGGCAGTTCGATATTGGCCGAGAGGATGACGTGGTGGCCGTCGCGCGTGGTGGAGGCGGTCTCGCGGAGCTGGCTGAGCTTTTCCTCGACGACGGTCTTCTTGATTTCCAACTCGCCGTATTCCCACAGCGTCTGGTCGCTGGGGTTGACGATGAGCAGGCCGTTGTAGCCGTCGAGGAGGACGTGGTCGCCGGTGGCGAGCTGGCTGCTGGCATCATGCAGGCCGACGATCGCGGGGATGTTCAGCGAGCGCGCCATGATGGCGGTGTGGGAGGTTTTGCTGCCGGCATCCGTGGCAAAGCCGAGCACGAGCGCGCGGTTGAGCTGCGCGGTGTCGGAAGGCGCGAGGTTGTGCGCGATGAGGATGTGCGGGGTGGTGACGCCGGCGAGGTCGCGCGCCTGCGTGCCCATGAGGTTGTGGATGACGCGGCGGGTCACGTCGTGGATGTCGAGCGCCCGCTCGCGGAGATACGGGTCGTCGATTTCGCTGAGCGTCTTGGCGTAGCGGCCGGCCACGGTTTGAAAGACGTGCTCCACGTTCATCCGGTCGGCCCCGAGGCGGCGGAGGACTTCGTCGATCAGCGTGCGGTCCTCGACGACGAGCAGGTGCGCGTCGAAAATGCTGGCGTCCTTGGCTCCGGTGGATTCGGCGATGCGCTGCTGCATTTCCAAAATCTGCGCGCGGGTGGCAAGCAGCGCGGTTTCGAAGCGCGCAATCTCGGCGGGGATTTCGCTTTCCTCGATGCTTCGCGAGGGCGCGGCTTCGTCGTCGGGCCGATAGCCGAAAACTGTGCCGCGGGCGATGCCGGGGGAGACGCCGACGCCGGTGAAGCGTTTCTCCTGGGTCGATGAGGCGGCGTTACTCATGAGGGGGGCAGAGCTGGCGCACACGGCTCATTCCTCATCAAATTTGCGCAGGATGACGGCCTCGATTTCGGCCAGCGCCTTGTCCGCATCCCCGCCCTCGCAGGAGATGAGCAGGCGCGAACCCTGGCCGGCGGCGAGCATCATCAGCCCCATGATGCTTTTGCCATTCACGCGCTCGCCGTCCTTTTCCACCCAGATCTCGGCGCGGAACCGGCTCGCCGTTTTCACGAACATCGCCGAGGGGCGCGCGTGCAGGCCCAGACGATTGATGATCGTCAGTTCCTTCTCGGCTTTGCCGGTGGCGGCGGATTCGGTTTTGCGGTTTAACAGGCCCATTACGGCGTTTTCTTTTTCTGCATGGTTTTCAGCAAGCGTTGATTGAACTCGACCGCGCTGTTCTGGCCGGAACTCTTCAGCTTCTGGTCCAGCGCGGCCACTTCCACCAGGCGGGCGAGGTCGCGGCCGGTCCGCACCGGGATGGTGATGTGCGGGATCAGGATGTCCAGGATCTCGAAATACTCCTGATCGAGCCCGATCCTATCGACCTCCTCCAGGTCCTGCCAATCCTTTAGTGTCACGATCAGGTCCAGCCGCTTCTCCAGCCGCACGCTGCCGATCCCGAAGATGGACATCACGTTGATGACGCCGATCCCGCGCACTTCCATGTGGTGCCGCGTCAGCTCCGGCGAAGTCCCCACCAGCTCCCGCCCTTCCACCGCCCGGAGCCGCGTCATGTCGTCGCTCACGAGGCTGTGCCCGCGCTCGATCAGCCCGAGCACGCACTCGCTTTTGCCGATGCCGCTCGACCCGCGGATCAGCGTCCCGACGCCCATGATGTCCATCATGCTGCCGTACTCGCTTTTCGAGGGCGCAAAATCCAGCTCCAGCGCGATCGTCGCCGCATTGGTAAAGCGCATCGTCACCATCGGCGTGCGAAAGACCGCGATGCCCGACGCTTCCGCCTCCTCCAGCAGCGCCAGCGGAGCTTTCAGCGACCGCGAGATCACGATCCCCGGAATCGGCTCCGCACACAGCGAGCGGCAGCGTTCGCGCACCTCCGACTCCGGGAGGCTGCGCAAATAGGAAAGTTCCGCGTGCCCGAGCACCTGCAGGCGTTTCGCGGCGAAGTAGGTGAAGAAACCCGCCAGCGCCAACCCCGGGCGGTTGATCGTGGGCTCGCCGATCTTCCGCCGGAATCCCGCGTCGGACCCCAGCAGCTTCATCTGCAAGGTCTCCGAGTGGCGGGTGTAAAACTCCCCCACGGAGACGGATGGGGCTTTGGCTTCGGCGGCAGGCATTTGTAGCCCGCACCCTAGCGCCGGGGCGAAACCGGAACGAAGCGGAAAATGGCGCTTTCGCCCAAAATCGCGCCCGCCCGGGATCGCTGTTGCTCCACCGCTACGCGAAGACTGGCTCCATCAGCCCGAACCCGCCGTCTTTGCGGCGGTGGAGGACGTTGATCTTTTCGGTTTTGGCGTTGAGGAAGACGACGAACTGGCGATTCGACATTTCGATTTGCAGCACGGCCTCGTCCACGAACATCGGCTTCACCGGATAGCGTTCGGTTTTGATGACCTCGGGGACGTGGTCCTCGGTCTCCGCGAACTTTTCATCGAGATGGAAGACCTGCTCGTCGAAGTGCTGCACCTCGTGGCGGCGCGGGCGGTGGGTGCGCAGGATCTTCGTCTTATATTTCCGCATCTGGCGCGCGATTTTCGAGATCACGCCGTCGATCGCGGCATACATGTCGTCGGTTTCGTCGCTGGCTTCGATGGTGATGTGGTTGTTGCAGTGGAGGATGATCTCCGCGAAGTGCCGGTGCTTTTCCACGTCGAGGATGACCTGCGCGTCGATGATGCGCGGGTAGTCGAGGTGCAGGCCTTCGACTTTCTTGATCGCGTAGTCTTTGATCGGTTCGGTCACGCTGACGTGGCGGCCGGTGACTTTGATGGGAACGTTGACGTTGGCTGTTTGCATGTTGGTTTTGGGTTATGGGTTGCGCACTTACATCTGGAAGCCCTCGCCGAGATAGACCCGGCGGGCGATGGGATCGTTGATGAGAAAGTCCTTGGTCCCCTGGGTGACGACGCGCCCTTCGGAGATGAGGTAGGCGCGGTCCACGATGTTCAGGGTTTCGCGGACATTGTGGTCGGTGATGAGGATGCCGAGGCCGGCGTCGCGGAGGTTCGAGACGATCTGCTGCACGTCGGCCACGGCAATGGGATCGACGCCGCTGAAGGGCTCGTCGAGCATGAGCAGGCTGGGCTTGGTGACCAGCGAGCGGGCGATGGTCAGGCGGCGCTTTTCTCCGCCGGAAAGGGTGAGCGCGGTTTGCTTCGCGACATGCTCGATGCCGAATTGCGTGAGCAGTTCGTCGCAGCGTTCCCGGCGCTCGCGCTTGTTCAGCGACTGCGTTTCGAGGATCGCCATGATGTTTTCCTCGACGGTCATTTTACGAAAGATCGACTCCTCCTGCGGCAGGTAGCCCATGCCCATCCGCGCGCGTTGGTACATGGGGAATTTCGTGACCTCCTGGTTGTCGAAAAGCACGCGCCCGCCATTCGGCTGCACGAGGCCCACGATCATGTAAAAACTCGTCGTCTTGCCCGCGCCATTCGGGCCGAGCAGACCCACGATTTCGCCGCGCCGACAGTGGATGTCCACGCCGTTCACCACCGCGCGCCCGCCATAGATTTTGACGAGTTTCTCGGTGCGGACGATTTCCTGGCCGAGCCCGGCGGGTGGAGAGTCGGAAGAGATCACGCGTGTTTAGAGTCCGCCGCTGCCTTTATCCACGATGATCGTCTTGTGCGGTCCTTTGGCGTTCATGTGGCCGTCGCGGTTCAGGGTCATCACCGTGCCGCGCGCGGTGGCCACCACGCGGTTGATGCCCTGCTGGATTTCCGGCATGCCGGTCAGGACGATGTCGCCCGTCACGGCGTCGTAGGTCGCCTTGTCCGCTTCGCCGGCGGAATGTTGCACTGTGCCATCGGCGTCCTTTTTGTCCTGTACGATGAACACCCGTCCGCCCGCGTTCGCCTCGGCCACCGCGCGCTGCAAACCACCACCGCCTTTGGCTTTCGCGGGTGCGGCGGGCTTCGCCGCCTTCGGGTCCGGCGGGTCGCCGGCCTTGGCTTTCTCCGCAGTCTTGAGGTGCGCGGTGAGCCGGTCGCACTTCACGTTAAACTCCGGATCCTTCACCTCGACCTCGCCGATGAACACCGCCTGGCTGGTCTTCTGATCGAAAGTCGCTTCGAGCGCGTCGATCTCCGTCGGGCCTTTGTCCTTCTTCAGCGGGGCGGCCGCGGGCGCGGGCGCAGGTGCGTCGGGCGCGGCCTTGCCCTCACCCAACACCGCCGCGACCGGGGCACCTTTGAAGGCGGGCGTTTGCGCGCGGACCGGCGCGGCGGAAAGGGCGAGGAGGAGGAGGAAAGGAAGGCGGTTCACGGGGCTTTGGGCTCAGGCACGGCGGCGAGTTCTTGTTGGATATTGTAAATCAGCATTTTCACACCGCCACCGAGAGTTCCCTGCCGCGTCTTCATATTGAATTCCATGGTCTCGCCCGTGATCTCGAAATCCTCGCGTTTGATGACCACATGCTTCTTCGTGGAAATCACGTTCGTGTTCACGTTCAGCTCGGATTTCGGCAGGTCGATCGTCATGTCCGAGTCTCCGTTTTCATCGAACGTCTCGACCTGCGTTTCCGTCATCCCGATGTGCTCCTCGTCGATCCGCGAGGCCACGCCGATGGTGAAGACCATCTGCTTTTTTCCCTCGCTGTCGAAATAGGGAATCTTCAGCCCCTTCGCGTCGTGGTCCTTGGAAACGGGGATGTCCATCTTTCCTTTCTCTTTCGGCTGGCCGTCCTTGCCGCTCTTGTCGCCCTGCTTGTCTTTGCCCGCCTTCGCGTCGGTCTTTTTCTTGTCCTTCGACTTCGGATTCTCGTCCGCCTTTTTCTCCGCGAAAGCCCCCGCCGCCAGCGCCCCGCAGACGGCGGCGGCCACGAGCAGGGTCGCGGGGAATTTAGGAAACGAGCGCATGAATCTGGGTCAATTGTTTCAGCAGCGCCGGGAGTTGCGCGAGCGGAATTTGGTTCGGCCCGTCGGACAGCGCCTGGCTCGGGTCCTCGTGCGTCTCGATGAATACTCCATCGCACCCCGCCGCCACCGCCGCCCGCGCCAGCACCGGCGCGAGCACGCCGTCGCCGCCCGTGGTGTCCCCCGCCCCGCCGGGCCGCTGCACGGAGTGCGTGGCGTCGAAGACGATGCGGTAGCCGGCCTCGCGAATCCAATACAGCGAGCGCATGTCGGCCACGAGATTGTTGTAGCCAAAGGTCGTCCCGCGCTCGGTGAAAAAGAACCGGTCATGGCCGAAAGCGAGCAGCTTCTCCGCGATGTTGCGCACATCCCACGGCGCGAGGAACTGCCCCTTTTTCACATTCACCACGCGCCGCGTTTCCGCCGCTGCCTGGATGAGATCCGTCTGCCGGCAGAGGAACGCCGGGATTTGCAAAATGTCGATCCACTCCGCCGCCACCGCGCAGTCTGCGGCGGTATGCACATCGGTCGTCACCGGCACCCCCAGCTCCCGCCCGATCTCCCCGAGCAGCCGGCAGCCCGCGCGCGCGCCCATCCCCCGGAAGGACTTGCCCGACGTGCGGTTCGCCTTGTCGTAGCTCGCCTTGAAAACGAACGGCACGCCCGCCTCGGCGCACATCGTTTTCAGCGACCGCGCCATGCGCCAGACAAAGTCCTCCGACTCGATCACGCACGGACCGAGGATGAAAAGCGGCTGCGCTCCCCCGAGCTGGCAGCCGCCGATGGCGAGCACCGGAGCCGTCACGCGCTCAGGCTCCGTAGCTCTTGGTGAAACGTTTCCGCCCTTCCTCCGGCGGCGGCTCTGCAGCCGGTGCGGGCGGCGCATCCGGCGCGATGATCGGCGACGGAGCCGCAGGCGCGATCTCAGGTGCCGCGACCGGCGGCGCGAGCGATTCGCCCGGATGAAAACCCTCCGTCCGCGACATCACGTCCACAAACGCCGCCTCGAGCTGGGTCAGCGCGCTGTCCAGCACCTTCGCCTCATCGGCGTTCAGGTTGCCGTGCGTCTTCGCCGCGATCACCGCCAGTTGGTCGATGAACATCTTCGCCAGCGGCAGATTCACCTCCGGCTGACCGCCCCGCGGGTTCGGGATCTGCCCCAGAAAAAGCGCGGCGTTTTGCGCCTGCATCATCACGAACTCGATGAAAATCTGCGTCATCTCGCCCGCCTCGGTATGTGTTTGGACTTCAGCCATGCGCCGACCCTACCCGCCCCGCCGCCGCGCGGCGAAAGGAATTTTCAATCCCCGCCACCGGCACTTCGAGAGAGAGGAGGTTTTCTTTCGCAGTCCGCCGCTTTTCCCGGTCGGGCGCGCTCAGAGCTGCGGGGCGATGACTTCGCGGAGTTTCATCAGGCCGCGGCGGATGCGCGCCTTGACGGTGCCGAGCGGTTCGCCGAGGCGCTCGGCGATCTCCGTCTGCGTGAGGCCGGAGAAGAACGCCAGCTCGATGGCCTGGCGCTGGTCGGGCGAGAGCCGGCGGATGCCCGCGCGGACCATCGCGCCGTTTTCCTTCCCCTCCACGGCCTCGACGGAGCTGCGGTCGTCGAACTGCTCAAAGGTGAGCGCCTCTTTCTCCACGGCGTCCTGGAGGCGGTGCCGGCGCTGGATGGCGCGCAGGCGGTCGATGGCTTTGTTGCGCGTGAGGGTGACGGCCCAGGTCAGCGGTTTGCCGCGCTCGGGGTCGTAAAGCGGGGCCTTTTCCCAGATCTGGATGAAGACGTCCTGGAGCACGTCCTCGGCGGCTTCCTGATTATGCAGCACGCGGTAGGCGACGGAAAAAAGGACGCCGCAGAAGCGGTCGTAAAGCTCCTCGAAGCTGCGCCGATCCCCGGTGGCGACGCGCCGGAGCAGGGCGATTTCCGCGGCGAGGTCGATGGCGGGATCGGGCTCCATGGCTCAGGCGCGCAGGGCGGCGGCGGCGACCTCGGCGGTTTGCGCGAGGTCGGCGGAGGTGTGGGCGAGGGAGAGAAAGCCGGCCTCGAATTGCGACGGCGCGAAATAGACACCGGCCTCGAGGCAGGCGTGGAAGTAGCGGGCGAACGCGGCTTTGTCCGACCGCTGGGCGTCGGCGAGGTTCCAGACTTCGCCGCTGGTGAAGTAGAGGCAGAACATCGAGCCGATGCGCTGGAAGACGTAGTCGCGGCCCGCTTTTTTCAGCGCAAAACGGACGCCGCTTTCAAACTCCGCGCCGAGTTCCTCCAGCCGCGCCCAGCCATTGACGCGCTCCATTTCGCGGAGCTGCGCGAGACCGGCGGACATCGCGAGCGGGTTGCCGGAGAGCGTGCCGGCCTGATAAACGGGGCCGTCGGGCGAGAGGCGGTCCATGATCTCCGCGCTGCCGCCGAACGCGCCGACCGGCAGCCCGCCGCCAATGACTTTGCCGAGCGCGGTGAGGTCGGGCGAGACGCCGCAGCGCTCCTGGTAGCCACCGCGCGCGAGGCGGAAGCCGGTCATCACTTCGTCGAAGATGAGCACCGCGCCGTACTGCGAGCACTGCTGGCGGAGGACTTCGAGGAAACCTTCGCGCGGCAGGTAGAGGCCCGCATTTGCTGGCACCGGCTCGACGATCACGGCGGCAATCTCGCTGCCGTGCGCCATGAAGAGCGAGATCAGCGCGGCGGGGTCGTTGAAGGGCAGCGTGAGCGTCAGCTCCGCGAACGCCTTCGGCACGCCTGCGCTGTCCGGCTGCCCGTGAGTGAGCGCGCCGCTGCCGGCTTTCACGAGCAGCGCATCCACGTGGCCGTGGTAGCAGCCCTCGAATTTCACAATCAAATCCCGCCCCGTGAACCCGCGCGCCAGCCGGATGCACGACATCGTGGCCTCGGTGCCGCTGTTGACCATCCGCACCTTTTCGATCGACGGCATCCAGGCGCAAATCGTCCGCGCCATCTCGATCTCGTGCGGGTTCGGGATGCCGAAGCTCACCCCGCGACCCGCCGCGTCGATGATCGCGTCGCGCACCACGCGCGGCGCGTGCCCGAGAATCGCCGGACCCCAGGTGCCCACGTAATCAATCAGCTCGTTGCCATCCACATCCCAGATGTGCGCGCCCTCCGCGCGCTCGACGAAAAACGGCTCGCCGCCCACGCCGCGAAACGCGCGGACGGGGGAATTCACACCGCCGGGGATGAACCGGCGGGCTTCGGCAAAGGCGGCGGCGGACTTGGTGTGCGGGCGCATGGCGGCGCGATTGTAGGACGGAAAGCGGCGGGCGAAAGGCGGAAGTGCGCGGGCGGTTTCCGCTTTCGACATTTCCCGAAAGCCGCACTACCGTCCCCGCCGTGAAAGCCCTCCCCATTCTCCTCGCCGCCCTGCTCCTCCACACCGCCGCCCACGCCGCTCCGTCGGGCGCAGTCGTCCGCGAGGAGGGTGCCATTTACCTCGAAGACCTCCTGCCCAAGCCCGTCCGGCTGGCCACCATCGCCGACGCGCCCATTCATTACAAAATCGACCTCGAGCGCTACCTCGGCACTTTGAAAAAAGGCCAGATCGTGGAACTCCAGGCGGTCTCCGACACGGCCTACCGCGTCCGCGGGAAAGCAGAGCAGGGGCAGGTCGCGGGGTGGGTGGACCCGAAATTTCTCAACGCTCTGCCGAAGGATTTCCTCGCCAATCTCAAGCAGAACTCCGCCCGGCAGCAAGAGGTCGCCGCGCTCATCGCGAAGAACGAAGTGGCCGTGAACATGACGCCCGAGGAGGTCGCGAAGGCGCTCGGCAAGCCGGGGAAAAAGACCTCGCACCTCGACGCCAAGGGCCGCGAGGAAACGTGGGAGTTTGTGAAGTATGAGCGCGTGCCCAAGGAGGTCCTCGGGCGCGACAAGGACGGCAATCTGGTGAAGACGGTGATCTACGAAAAAATCCCCATCGGGAAACTCGCCGTGAGCTTCGTGAACAGTCTCGTGTCCTCGCTCGAACAAACCGAAGGCACGCTCGACCGCGCCGCGCAGGTGAAGATCATCCCCGCGCCGTTCATCGTGAGTTTTCCGTAAGCGCGCGGGTCGCGACGGCGCTCACTTTTCCGCCGCCGCCGGCAGGCCCGCGCGGGCGCGGCAGCGGGCGATCATCAGCCGCACGAGGAGCGCGTAGAGCGCGGCGGAACCGATCGTTTTCGCCGGCAGGCGGACGTACCACGGCATGGTGTCCTGCGCGAGCCGGGCGACGGCCAGCTCGACGGGAATCTGCAGGCCGTGCGCGAGTTTCACCGGGAGCTGCACGGGGACTTGGCGGACCCATTCGCGGAACGGCTGGCGCGTGACGTCGCTCCAGTGCCAGTGCGGGTCGAGGGCGCTGCCCGCCCAATGGGTGATCCCAAAGAAGGCGAGGATCGCGATGAAAATCCGGGTGCCGAGCGCGCGCCACATGGGTCAGCTTTCCTGCCGGATGCGGATGCGGATTTGGCGCGAAAGCAGCCACTTCACCGCGAACATGTCGCACGTCGCTTTCCACGCGCGGTTGCCAAAGCCGTACTTGCTCACGCCGGCGGTGCGCGGGCGGTGGTTGACGGGCAGTTCCACGAGCCGGTAGCCCATGCCTTTGATCAGCGCGGGGAGAAAACGGTGCATGCCGTGAAAGGGCACGAGCGCTTCGCGACATTCGCGGCGCATCGCTTTGAGGGTGCAGCCGGTGTCGCGCACGCCGTCGCCGGTGAAGCGCGCGCGGACGAAATTGGCGACGCGCGAGGTGAGCTTTTTGGAAAGCGAATCCTGCCGCTTGGCGCGATAGCCGCAGGCCAGGTCCGCCCCTTTCCCGAGCTCGGCGAGGAGCCGCGGAATGTCGGCTGGATCGTTCTGGCGGTCGCCGTCGAGGAGCACGATGACGCTGCCGCGCGCGGCGTGGATGCCGGCATACATGGCGGCGCTCTGCCCGGTATTTTTGGTAAATTCGAGGACGCGAACGCCGGGGTCGCGCCGGATGCGGGCGAGGGTCTGGTCGCTGGAGCAGTCGTCCACGAGGACGAGTTCATAGTCGAGACCGGTGAGCGCGGCGGCGAGTTCGTCCTGCAGCGGCGCGATGTTGTCTTCTTCATTGTAGAGCGGGATGACGACGGAAACGGCGGGCATGGGGGAAAGGATGGAGGCGGAAGGATGAAGGCGGAAAGCGGAAAGGAGCCGGGGACGAATGATTTTGCGTCGCCGTCCGGCGTGCGGCTTACTGCGCGGCCCACGCCCTATGTTCGCCTCGTTTCTCACCACGATTTTCTTTTCGCTGTCGGTGATTTTTGCCGCGCGCTCCGCCCGGATGATCGGCGGCGCGCGGGCCAATCTCGCGCGCATCTGCCTGGCCACGTGCCTGCTCGGGAGCTACGCGCTCACCCTCGGCCAGGGCATCCGCGGCGCGTCGCTGCCGTGGTTTTTTCTGAGCGGGGTGATCGGCTTCGGGTTGGGGGACCTGGCGCTCTTTGGCGCGCTGCCGCGGATCGGCCCGCGCCTTTCCATCCTGCTCACCCAATGCCTCGCCGCGCCCATCGCGGCCCTGGCGGAGTGGGCGTGGCTGGGCACCACGCTGCGCGCGGCGGACCTGGCGTGCGCGGGGGTGATCCTCGTCGGCGTGGCGATCGCGCTCGCGCCGGATCGCGGGCTCGGCGTGGATCGGCGGACGTTTGGGATCGGCGTGCTCTGCGGTGTCGGCTCCGCGCTCGGGCAGGCGCTCGGGGCGGTGGTGAGCCGCAAGGCGAACGACGTCGCCGCGCTCACGCACCTGCCGATCGACGGCGGCACGGCGGCGTTCCAGCGCGCCATCGGAGGCGTGCTGCTCACCGCGCTGGTCTTCTGGCTCACGCGGAAAAAGCGCGCGACCGCCGACGCGACCCAGCCAGCCGTGGACTGGCGCGCAGCCGCTCCCGTCGTGGCCGCCAACGCCCTCGCGGGACCGACCGTGGGCGTGGGCTGCTACCAATGGGCGCTGAGCACCACCCCGAGCGGGATCGTCCTGCCGATCATCGCCACATCCCCGCTCGTGACCATCGTGCTCGCCTTTTTCCTCGAAGGCCTGCGACCCACGCGCCGCGCCGTGCTCGGCGGGCTCGTCGCGGTGGCTGGCGCCGTCGCGCTGAAAGATGCGCAGTCCGGCTGGGCAATCTCGCTGGCCCTGAAAAAAGTGCTGAATATCTGACCGAACTGTGCGGTCATACGGCTCTATGAAAAAGCTCCTCACCCGTTTCTTCACCCTCACGGCCGCTCTCGCGGTCTCCACTTCCGCCGCCCTCGCCGCCGCCGGCTGGGACGACGACTACGACAAGGCTCTCGCCAAGGCGAAGACCGAAAAGAAAATGGTGCTCCTCGATTTCACCGGCTCGGACTGGTGCCCGTGGTGCATCAAGCTCGACGGCGAGGTTTTCTCGAAGGCCGACTTCAAGACCTACGCCAAGGAAAACCTCGTGCTCGTGGAGGTGGATTTTCCGCAGCTCAAGCCGCTACCGAAGCACAAGCAGGAAAAGCACGACGCGCTCTCGAAACAATACGACATCAAAGGCTTCCCGACCGTGCTCGTCTTCGACGCCGAGGGCAAAAAAATCGGCCAACTCGGCTACACCGAGGGCGGTCCCGCGGCTTTCATCGCCAAGCTCGAAGCGATCACCAAAGGCGCGGCGAAATAACGCCGCGAACGGGGTCGGAGCGCGCCGCACTGGGCGCTTGCGAAGTTCGTCCCGCTGGACGAAAGCCAGCCATGCCGCCTTTTTTCCGCCCGCTCGTTTTGCTTCTCGCGCTGCTTGCCGCCGCCCCGCAGCCAGGCTGGGCGGCGGATGATCTGGGCG
>JAYWEB010000142.1:0-4869 GCA_043779575.1 Chthoniobacter sp.
CGGGGTCGGCGAGATACACGGCGCAGCAGTCGGCCACGTAAACGCCGAGGCAGACTCCGGGGCTGGCGGTGATGAGCCCATCCACGCCCGCCACCGGCCCGGCGGTGTTTTCATCCACCAGCGCGAGCTCCCGGCCATGCACCTGCTCGCCGCAGACGAAGCGCTTTTCGCCGATCCCCAGCGCGGTGCGTGCGGCGGCGTGCAAACCCGCGAGCCGGCCCAGCACGACCTCGCGATCCGCCTGCACATCGAGCCCGGCGACGCGCCCCGTGAAGCCGTGGGTCAGGCCGGCCACGGCTTCGAGGGCGGGGAATTTTTCGACTGGAGCCGCGGCAGTCACGTCACGCGAGGAGGCTGGCGGCGGCTAGTGCGCCTTCTTATTCGCGGGCTCCGGCTTTTTGGCCGGCGCGGTTTGGGGTGCTGGGCGCTCGCTCAGCGGATCTTGAAACGTCTCGCTGTAGATGGTCTCGGTCGCCGTCACGCGGTCGAATTCGGACACCTCTTTATTGTAGGCCGCGCGCGCCTCGATCTCGCTGGTCCGCGCCTTGGTCAGCGCCACGCGGGCATCCAGCACTTCGAGCTGCGTGCCGGCCCCGGCAGAGAGACGCTCGCTGGCGAGGCGGAGCGCTTCGAGCGCCTGCTCCACGTTCTTCTGCTGGCTGCGGATGGTTTCGCGGGCGGCGTGGAGATTGGCGTAGGACTGCTGGACCTCGAGTTCCACTTTCTGCACGGAGTCGTCGTAGTTGATCTTCGCGGACTCCAGTTGGGCGCGGGCCTGCTGCACCTTGCCCGCCGTTTCCAAACCGTCGAAAATATCCCACGAGCCGGTCACCCCGAAGAACCAGCCGTCCACGATTTTGTCGAGCTTGTCGGAGCGGCGGGAGTTGCGCAGTTCGTAGCCTGCGCTGGCGTCGAGGCGCGGCTTGTAACCGGCCAGCGCGACCTTGATCTGCTCTTTGCCGACGAGGATCTGCTGGCGCTGCACCTTCAGAAAGGCGCGCTTTTCCTTGGCCGCCGCGATGGCGCTGGTCAGCCCGAGCCGCGGCTCGCTGGCGGTGAATTCCCCGACGCAGTGAAAGGTCGGCTGCCCTTTCGGTCCGGGGTCCAGCGCGAGCGTTTTCGCCAGTTGGAGCTGGGCGATGAGCGCGCTGTTTTTCGCGCGGATCAGATCGGGCTGCGCATTGGAAAGCTCGACCTCGGCCCGCAGCACATTGAACCGCGGAACGGTCCCCGCCTCGAAGCGGTTCTGCTGATCTTTGAGCGCGTCGCCGAGCAGCCGGACGGCCTCTTCCTGCACGGTGATCAGCGCGCGGCTCAGGAGCACTTCGTAAAACTGGACGCGCGTCTGGGCGATGATGCGATCGACGGTGTCGCGGAGCTGATAGTAGCTGCTGTCCTCGGTGAACTTCGCGATCTTGAGCGCCGCGCGCACCTGGCCGCCAGCGTAGAGAACCTGCCGCGCCGTGATGCTCACCGACCACGACTTGTCGCCGGGACCGGAGCTGCCCGCCGGGTTGCTCGTCGGCACGGGAAGCGTGGTCGTCGTGGTCGTGGTCGTCCCGCCCGTTTTGGCCGTGGTCGTCGTCGTCGGGCTGGCGTCTCCACTGCTCGCGGAGGAGGCGCCGAAACTGCCGCCCTCGATCAGCCGCCGGTCCTGCTGCTGGAAATTGCCGTTGGCGCCCACCCGCGGCAGCGCCCGCGCCCGCACTTCCACGATCTGCCCGCGCGTCCGCTCGATCTCCTGGAGCTGCTTGCGGATGTCCGGGTTTTGGCGGAGCGCCGCCGCCACCGCCTGCTCCAGCGTGAGCTCGCCGGAGATCGCCCACGACGCGCCGGTGCCCTCTCCTGCGGAGGCCCGCGGGGGAAAAGCGGCGACGGCCAGAGCGAGTGCGGCGGAGAGGAGAAAACGGATCATGCGGGGCGGCAGTAGGTGAAGATTTTCTCGTAAATTTGCAACCAACTCTTGCGCTCGTCCGGCTCCAGCACCGCCATCATCTTCAGGAGATTCGTCACCATGTCGTCATGCACCTGGCCGACCAGCGCCGCGCCGGACGGCGTCATTTGCACGAAAATCTTCCGCCGATCCTGCTGCCCGCCCGACCGGCGGACGTGCCCGAGTTTCTCCAGCCGGTCCACGATCCCGGTCGTGGCCGCGGTGGTGTGGCCCATGCGCTGGGCGATGTCCGTCATGCTCAGCGGCTCGGTTTCGCGCAAAAAGCTGAGCAGGCAGTATTGCGAAAACGAAACGTGGCCGCGGGCGAGTTCCTTCGAGAGATTCAGCGCGAACGACCGCTGAAGGACGGTGAAAATCTGCGCGAGTCGGCCGGCGTCGGCGCGCAAATTGGGGTCTCCGGTGAGGTCGGGCATGGGTCGAGGGCGTGCAAGGTAGGGGCATCGCCCGATGCGTCAACCGCCCGCCGCCGGGTTTGACCGCCCGCCGCGGATCCGCTCTGCTCGCCGCATGAACTCCGCCGCCATCTTCGCCCTCGAGCGCCCAGTGCCGGCGCTGTGGAGGCTCTATCTCATCCGCGCGATCCTCACCGGCCCGCTCGTTTTCATCACGCTGCCCGTGCTCTGGTTCCGCTATTACACGCTGCGTTATCGTTTCGACGCCGAGGGCATCCACATGAAAGTCGGCATCCTTTTTCGCCGCGAAGTCAACGTGACCTATGCGCGCATTCAGGACATCCATCTCAGCTCGGGGCTCATCCAGCGCTGGCTCGGGCTGGCCGACGTGCAGATCCAGACGGCGTCGGGCACGGCGGGCGCGGAGCTGACCATCGAGGGGTTTCATCAGTCGGAGGAAATCCGCGATTTTCTCTACGTGCGGATGCGCGGGGCGCGGGAGAAAACGCCCGCCGCCCCGCCCGCGCTGCCCACCGCGACGGACGCCGGGAGCGACGCCGCGGTGGCGCTGCTGCTCGCCATTCGCGACGAGCTGCGGCAGACCCGCGAGCTGCTGCAAAGCCGCGCGAACCCAGGCCCGGCGGGCGACGGCCATGTATAACTTTGTTCGCCGAATCTGCGAGCGGGTGCTCTGCATCCCGCACGATCCCGCGCCGCCGCCCGGCGATGAAGCCAGCGCGCGGGTCTTTCGCGCGGCTCCGGCGTATTTCCGCTACCGGCTGGTGGTGTGGGGCCTCGGCTCGCTCGTCGTGGGGGTCGTCGCGCTGGGCGTCGTCGGCAGCATCGTTCTCGCGGTGCTGAATGAGCCGCAGGTCGCCGGCGGATGGCGCGCGCTGGTCTGGGCCGGGGCCGGCATCGCGCTGCTGCTGGTGCTGCTGCGTACGCTGTTTTCGCTCGCGGTGCTGCGGCTGGATTTTGAGAAACGGTGGTACGTGGTCACGGATCGCAGCCTGCGCGTGCGCGAGGGCGTGATGACGGTGCGGGAGATGACCGTGACGTTTGCCAACATCCAAAACGTGGCCGTGCTGCAAGGCCCGATCCAGCGCGCGCTGGGCCTCGCCGACCTCCAGGTGGAAACGGCGGGCGGCGGCGCGGCGGCGGCGAATCAAAAGCAGCTCGGGCCGAATCTGCATGTCGCGTGGTTCCGCGGGATTTCCAACGCCGAGGAAGTGAAGGTGCTGATCCAGGACCGGCTGCGGAAGCTGAAGGATGCAGGGCTCGGCGACCGCGATGACCACACGCCGCCCGCCACGGCGGCGGTGGAGACGCCCGCTTTCCTCGAAGCGCTCCGGGCGGTCCACGCGGAGGCCGCGGCGCTGCGGGCCGCCGCCGGTTAGCAGCAGCGGTTGATGCCGCGGAAGCGGTGCTCGGTGGCGGTGAGGAAGACGTTGCGGCGCGGGCCGGGCGGGGCGTCGGGCGCGGCGCACGCGCAGGCGGCGGCGCGGTCGCGTTCGCGGTCGATGGCGGCTTCGCCGGAGACTTCCTTGAGCAGCGTGAAGCCGAGCGCGAGCGCGCCCATGACGGGCAGCGGGCGCTCGGGCGCGGCGGCGGGCAGCCACACGGGCGGGGTCTCGCGGAGCACGGCGGGTTTGCGGCGGGAAAGGAGTAGCGTCCACTCGCGCAGGCTGAGCACCACGATCGCCCCGACGAGCGCGAGAAAGCCGCCGGTGACGCCCGCATCCACGCGCATGTTGCGCTGCTGGGTGCGGTTCATTTTCACCGCGCGCTCGGCGGCGGGAAGCTGGTCGGCGCGGGCCGCGGCGGCGGTCTGCTGGAGCGCGGGCAGCTTCGCATCGAGCGCGCGGGCGGCGGCGAGGAAACCGATCTTCGGATTCTCGTGCCACACTTTTTGCACCGCGGCGGTGGTGGTCACGGTGAGCAGCCAGGCGAGCGGGAGCAGCGTCACGAGCGCCACCGCCGGGCGGCGCTGGCGGGTGAGCTGCATCTTCAGCAGGATGGTCGTGGCGAGGCAGAGCGCGATGCTGGCGAGGAGCTGATTGGCGATGCCGAAGATGGGCCACAGCGCGCGGGTGCCGCCCTCGGGATCATGCACGCCGCCGATCAGAAAGTAGCCCCAGCCCGTGACGATGAGCGCGCTGGCGAGGATGTTCGCGCCGAGATTTCCGGGATCGCCGAGCGGTTTCCACACATGCCCGAGCGCGTCCTGGATGAGGTAGCGCCCGACGCGCGTGCCGGCGTCGAGCGTGGTCAGGATGAAGAGCGCCTCGAACATCAGGGCGAAGTGGTACCAGATGCCGAGCATCGTTTTGCCAAACAACCCGGCGAAGATGTGCGCCATGCCGACGGCCAGCGTGGCCGCGCCGCCGGTCCGGCCAAAGAGGGTCTTTTCCTGCACGGTGGCGGCGAGCGCGGTCATCTGCTCCACGGTCACGTGAAAGGGTGCGCCGTAGCTGTTCACCTGCGCCACGGTGGCGGCGGCGATGCTTGCCGCGTCGGGGCCGG
>JAYWEB010000143.1:0-12244 GCA_043779575.1 Chthoniobacter sp.
CCAGCGCCACACGGAGAGATGGGCCTTCGGCGCGGCTATCGCATGGCGCGCGGAGCGCCGCCATCCACCCAAGCTCCGTGAATGTTTAACAGGCTGTTAGCGAACCGCTGAATAAAACAGGGTGGAGTCCACGAAAGGCACGAAAGACACGAAAAAAGATACGGAGACAGAGAGCGCGAACGGACGCTTCCTGCCCTTTCGTGGCTTTCGTGTTTTTCGTGGACTAAATCAACGGTTCCTTAGCGAACCGCAGCTCATCCGAGCCGCAGAATCTGCCCGGCGGTCGCGGGATCCAACCAGTCGAGATGCGTGGTGGTGACCAGCTTTTGTGCCGCCGGGGGCAGGGCGGCAAGGAGAGCCGCGCGGCGGGCGAGGTCGAGTTCACCGAAAATGTCGTCGAGCAGCAGCACCGGCGGCGTGCTGAAATGCTGCTCCAGCAGGTGCGCCGCGCCGAGCTTCAGCGCGAGGGCCAGGGTGCGCTGCTGACCTTCGCTGGCCAAGGTGGAGGACTGGCCGTTGACGAAAAATGCCAGGTCGTCGCGATGCGGCCCGACGGTCGTTTGCCGCAGCCGGGCGTCTTCTTTCTGCGTCTCCGCGAGGGCTTGGGGAAAATCGTCGCCGGACCCCGGCACCCATTCGATCCGCAGATCCTCGCGCGCCCCGCTGATCGCGCCGTGCGCCGCCTGCACGGGCTCTTGGAGGTCGCGCAGCAACTGCCCGCGCGCCGCCGCCACGCGCGTCCCGGCGGCGAGGAGCGGTTCGTCGAAAGCCGCGATCTCCCGCCAGCGCGGAGCGGATCCCTTGAGCAGCAGATTCCGCGAGCGCAGCGCCCGCTCGTAGTCCCGCAGCGCGCGGCGATGCGCCCCGTCCCGCTGCGCGGCGACGAAGTCCAAAAACCTCCGCCTCCCCTCCCCCGACCCGCGCACCAGCTCGATGTCGCGGTTGCCAAAATAAACCACGCGCGCAATCTCCAGATACTCGCGCGCGGTCTTCTGCTCCACGCCGTCGAGCGCCAGTTTTTTCCGCTCGCGGCTGAGGTAAAACTGCAGGTGCCGCTCCGCGTAAAAGCCATCCACCACGAGTCCGCGGCGTTCGTGCTGGATGACATGCGCGAGCCGCGTGACCCGCGGCGATTGCAGCCGCAGCAGGATGCACGCGGCCTCCAGCAGCGAGGTCTTGCCGCGCGCGTTCGGCCCCACGATGAAATTCAGCCCCGGCGCAAACTCCGCCGCGAACGCCTCGAAACAGCGGAAGTGGCGGACTTTGAGAGAGGCGAGCACGCGCCAGTGCTTAGCGGCTCGACGCGGCGGCGGCAAGCGGCCCACGCCGGGACCGCCAGCCTCGCAACCACGCCAGCAGTGCGCGCACCAGCACTCCCGCGGTCACGAGCAGGGAGAGGTGCGAAAACCAGTCGCCGTGACGGGTGTAAAACGTGAGCGGGCCGGCGGTCGGGACGCGGATATCGCGCGCGGCAAAGCCCTGCTGAAAAGGCTTGAGCCACAGCTCGACGCGGCCGTGCGCGTCCACCGCGCAGCTCACGCCGGTATTGCCGCAGCGGATCAGCGGACGGCGGTTTTCCACGGCGCGGAAAACGGCATTGGCGAGGTGCTGCTCGGCGGCGGCAGAGCGGGCGAACCAGCCGTCGTTGGTGATGTTGACCAGCGCTTGCGCGCCCTTCTGCACGAAGTGCCGGGTCAGCTCGCCGAGCGTGTCCTCGAAGCAGACGAGCGCGGCGATGCGGATCTGCGGGTCGGGTAAATCGAAGACGGTGAACTCCGTGCCGGCGCTGAAATCGGCGGGCACCATCTCCCCGCAGAACGGCTCAAACACGGGCCGCAGCGGCAGGTATTCGCCGAAGGGGACGAGGTGCATTTTCCGATACGTCTGCGGCTCCCCGCCGCGCGGGATGAGCAGCGCCGCGATGTTGTAGTCGGAGCGCGTGTCGGGGTCGAACTCGGTCGAGCCGAGGAGCAGCGCGCCGGGCAGCGCCTTCGCCTGCGCGAGCACGAAGTTGTAGCTTTCATCGTCGGCAAACAGGCTGCGCGGCGTCGCGGATTCCGGCCAGAGCACGAGTTGCGGCGGCGGGCGCGTGACCGCGGCGAGGCCGGTGAGCTTCGCGAGTTCGGCGAAAATCCGGTCCTCCATCGCCGGGTCGAATTTCTCGGTCTGCGGGATGTTTGGCTGCACCGCGACCACGCGCAGCGGCACGCCCGGGCCGGGCTCGCCGCGCCAGAGCGTGCGCATGCCGTAGCTCCACACGAGCACGATGAGCGCGATGGTGAAGCTGAATTCCCAGCGCACGCGCTTGAGGAAAACGGGACCGAGCTCGCCGATGATCCGCCGCACGATGATGACCGCCATGAGGTTGGCGAAGACGACGAGGAACGACAGGCCGGGGACGCCGGTGAGGTCGGCGATCTGGATCATCGGCAGGTCGCGATGGAGCGCCACGCCGAGGTCGTTCCAGCCAAAGCCGCCGAAGAGCCGCTCGCGCACCCACTCGTGCGCCACCCACGCGCCCGCGCCCGCGGCGGCGGTGGCGAGGTTGGAAAGCGAGCGCGGGAACTTGCGCGCCGCGTCATCGCGCACGAGCACGGCCCCGAGGAACCACGTCCAAAACGCGAAGTAGCATCCGAAGACCAGCGCGACCAGCGGAGCGAGCGCGAGCAGCCAGGGATTTTGGTAAAGCGCCGACAGCGTGGTGCTCAGCCAGAGGAACGTGCTCGTGAAAAAAACCAGCCCCGCCACGTAGCCGAGCGCCGCCTGGCGCAGCCCCGCGCGGCGACCCGGGCGGTTGGAGAAAAAAGCCGCGCAGATCAGCGGTGTCAGCGCCAGCCACGCCAGCCAGCCCTGATCCCAGCGGGGAAAGCAAAGCGTGAGCAGCCCGCCGGTGGTGATCGCCGCCAGCCACGGCCAGGCGCGGGAAAAGGATGAAGGATGAAGGATGAAGGATGAAGGCTCGGACATGCGCGCGCGAAAGGGCGCGGAGCTTCAATCAGAAATCTGAAATCCGAAATCCGAAATTTTTCGCGAGCACCCGCTCAAAAAAAACTGTCATCCTGAACGGAGTTTCGCCGCGGGCGAAGGCGGGGGGCGAAACGCAGTGAAGGATCGCTGACTCTCCGTGGGCGGAGGTGGTCTGGTGGACTGTGCGCGCAACTGCTCCGCACCGCCTCCGCCCGCCTTACAGTTTGCGATTCTTCACTCCATTCCCGCCCACCTTCGCCCACCGGGAATTGCGTTCAGAATGACAGCGCGGTTTCTTCAATGCTAAATCCTAAATCCTAAATCCTAAATTCCCCCCTACTCCCGCCGCACGCGCTTGCTCTTCTTGACCTCGGGGCGCGGATCGAGCGCCTCGCGGAGGTCTTTCATGTAGCCCGAATTCACGCGGAAATGCGCCTGCTCCACTTCCTCCTGTTTGTAAAAATTGCTCTTGTCCGACACCACGTAGCCGATGCCCATGAGCCCTTGCAGGCAGTCGATCAGTTCGGCAATCGGGAGGTCGGCGCAGTGGGCGATGAGGTCGGCCCCGGACACGTCGCTGCTGCCGAACCCGATGGCTTTGAGGACGGAGATTTCCGTTCCGTCGAGGTTGATTTCTCTGCTGCTCATGGGGCGTGGGTGGGTGGGGTTTCAGGCGGAAAGGCGGCGCTCCACATCCTGCTGAACCCAGTTCCAGAGCTGCTCGAGCGCCGTCCGCACGTCCGCTTTGATCGTCGCCAGCTCCGCGGGTGTAAAGGTTTTCCCCGCGTCCGGCGCGCGGCGGGCAAAGAGGTAGAACTTGATCTTCGGCTCGGTGCCGGACGGGCGGACGGCGATGCGGCGGCCATCGGCGAGGTCAAACATGAGCATCTTTTCCTTCGGGATGATGTCGCCCTCCTCGTCGGCGAAAGTCTCCGTCGCAAAGTTGCGCGCGCCGGTGACGACGCTGCCCTCGGCCGCGCGCGGCGGCTGGCCGGCGTAGGATTCCACGAGCCGCTGGATTTTCGCCGCGCCGTCCGCGCCTTCGAAAGTCAGCGAGCCGTTTCTCTCCCAGTAGAAACCGTGGGCCGCATAGACCTCGTCGAGCAGCGCGAGCAGCGTGAGGCCGCGCGACTTCGCGTAGGCCGCGACCTCGGCGAAGACGACCGCCGCGCCGTTGCCGTCCTTGTCGCGCACGAAATCCGCCGCGCTGTAGCCGTAGCTTTCCTCGCCGCCGCAGACGTAGTAGCTCGACTGCGCGAGGCGCAGCGCGCGGGTTTCCGGCTCGGTGAGAGTGCGATATTTCGCGCGGACTTCGGCGGGGAGCGCGGCTTCGTATTTGCCGAGTTTTTCGCCGATGTATTTGAAGCCGGTGAGCGTCTCGACGCAGCGCAGGCCGTGCGCGGCGGCGATGGCTTTTTGCAGATCGGTGGTGACGAAAGTTTTCACGATCACGCAGCGCGCCGCGTTCTCGGGCGTGATGACGCCCAGCGCGATGAGCTTGGCCACGCGGTAGTAGGCCATGAGCGAGCCGATCTGGTTGCCGGTCAGCAGTTCGAGTTGCCCGGCGGCGTTGCGCGCGGCCACGCCCATGCGGTCGCAGTCCGGGTCGGTGGCGATGACGAGGTCCGCAGCGTCCGCGTCCGCGAGCTGCATGGCGAGGGTGAGCGCCTCGGCGTTCTCCGGGTTTGGCGATTGCACCGTGGGGAAACGCCCGTCGCCGACTTCCTGCGCGGGCACCGTGGAGTAGCGGAAGCCCAGCCGGTCGAGCATCGGTTTGATGATCGTGCCGCCGACGCCGTGGATGGACGTGAAGACAATGCGCAGCCCGCTCTGCGCGGCGGCGGCGACCATCGGGCGGTCGAGGATGAGCGTCTCCAGCCGCGCCATGTAAGCGTCGTCGTGCGCCGCGCCGAGCACGGTCAGCGTGCCCTGCTCCGCAGCGGGCCAAGGCGTGTAGGCATCGGACTCGATGGCGTTGACCTTGGCGATGATCCCGCCCGCGTGCGGCTCCACCACTTGCGCGCCGTCGGCGAAATAGACTTTGTAGCCGTTGTCGTGCGGCGGGTTGTGGCTGGCGGTGATGACGATGCCCGCGTGCGCATTTTCCGACCGCACCGTGAAGGAAAGCTGCGGCGTGGAGCGCGGCCCCTCGAAGATGCACACGTCGCAGCCGTTTTCCGTCGCCACGCGCGCCGTGAGTTCCGTGAAATCGCGCGAGAAATGCCGCGTGTCATGCGCGACCACGATCTTCGGCCGCCCGGCCTGCCCGCTCTGCGCGAACCACTCCCGCACGTAGGCCACCAAACCCTGGGTGGCGCGGCTGATGTTGTAGAAATTCATCGCGTTTGTCCCCACGCACGGGCGCTCCGGGCGGTCGAGCGGCTGCGGCGTGCCGCGCTCGGCGGCGGTCACGATTTTCCCGATCGTGCGCCCGCGCAGACCGCCCGTGCCAAAGGCCAGCGCCTTGTAAAAGCGGTCGTTCAACTCCTCCCACGCGCCCATCGCCACCAGCTCGCCGATGCTCTCGACATAAACCGGCGACGAACTGCGCGCGAGCATCAGCCCGATATTGCGCGCGCTGCTTTCGAGGAGCTGGCCGGCGCTGACGGCTTGCTGGAGACGGGTCGTGAGGTCGGTCATATCCGGCCACTGTAAAATCCGGCGCGGAAATTCGGGAAGCCGCATTTTTCCCCAATGCACTCCTCGCGCCACCTTCTTGGCAGCAGCCCGCGCCCGACCTCAAGCACGCCGACGCCGCGCCAGCATCCCGAGGGTTCCCACCAGCAGGAGGGCGAAAGCGGACGGCTCGGGGACGACGGCGCTGCCACCCTGCGACGCCCCTTTTCCGCCACCGCCAAACGCCGCCGCACCGCTCGTGAAAGTAACGGTCGCGCCCGCGCCGATGGTCAGCGAGGCGAGGGTCTGGCTCACGCTGCCGAAGCGCGTGCTGGCATTGGCGTGAACGCTCGCGCTGCCTGCGGCGGTGCCGAGGACGCCGTTGATATTGGTGGTGCCGCCGCTCGTGGTCAGCGTGTCGTAGAGCTGCGCGCCGCTGAGGGTCAGCGTGCCGTCGCCAGTCTTCGTCAGGCTGCGGATGCCGGACTGGGTGACGGTGCCGGTGATCGCCAGGGCGTCGCCCGCGCCGGTCACCGCCACGGTGGTGTCGCTCCGCAATTCCACCGGCGCGCTGATGACGTGCGTGCCGGCGCTGTTGGTGACGGTGGCGGTGGCTGCGCCGTTATAGAGCCGGAGGGTGCCGCCGCCGACGTTGTCGATTTCGTAGCCGTGGGTGGCGTTGTCGAAAACCACGGCTTGCAAACTCGGGCTCACGCCTTGCAGGCTGACGGTCGCCGCGCCGGTCACTCCGCTGGCAAAGGTGGCAGTGTCCGTGGCGGCAAAGCCGGCATCGAGGCCGGGGACACCGCCATTCGCCTTCCAGCTCTGGAGGGCCGCCCACGCGCCGCCGCCGCCGAGATTCCACACGCCGAGACCGGAATAAACGAAGCCGGAAACGCTGACGACTTGCGAGGTCAGGCTCGTGTCCGCGAGGCCGCTCGCGGTGCCGTTGGAAACGAGGCCGACGGTCACCGTGCCGCTGACCGGGCCGGCGGTGCTGGTGTTGGCCGCGCCGCCCAATCCCACAACGAGGCCGGCGGCATTGCTGGCTCCACCCGTGAGCTTGCTGATCGTGCCGCTGTTGTGCGTGGCCGCGCCCGTCGCGCTGCTGAAAGTCACGTCCAAGCCTTCGGTGAACGCGCCCGCCGCCGCCGTGTTCGTCACACCGAGCGCTGCCGTGCCGAAGGTTCCGCCGGCGTGAACTCGTCCCAAATTCACCGAGGGGCTGATCGCGCCCGCCGCCGCGAGGTTAAAGACCGCGCCGCTCACCGTGACGCTCTGCGGCGCGAGCGCGGTGTTCGCGAGGCCGCTGTTTGCGCCGCTGGAAGCCAGCACCACATCCACCGTCCCCGACTTCGCGCCCGCGGTGGCGGTGCCGCCGAGGTTCACCGAGATCGCGCTGCTGCCGCCGAGCAAATTGGTGATCGTCCCCGCCGCGCTCGCCCCGCCCGTGAAGTTGCCGGTGGTGGCGCTGAGTCCTTCGCTGAAGCCGTCGTTCGCCGCCGTGTTCGTGATCGAAAGCGCGGACGCGCCAAACGTGCCGCCGACATGGACATTGGCCAGCGTCACGCTCGGCGTGATCGCACCCGCCGCCGCCAGCCGAAAGACGCTGCCCGCGTTCACCGTGATGACCTCCGAACCCAAGCCCATCGTCCCGAGCAGGCTGGTGCCCGCGCCGTTGGACGTGAACCCGAGCGTCACCGTCCCGCTTTTCGCGCCCACGCTGCCCGTATTCAGCCCGACCAGCAGGCTCGTGGTATTCATTCCCACGGGGGCCAGCAGGCTGATCGCACCGGAGCCGGTCACGCCGCCGGTGCTGCCGGTGAAGGCGGCATCGAGGTGCTCGGAGAAGCCGTCGGCGACGGCCTCGTTGCTCAGGCTCAGCACTTGCGCGGCCACGATGTCGCCGACGTGGTGGTTCCCGCTGAAACTCACCGTGCCGCTGATCACGTTCGGCGCGGCGAGGCGATAGACGCTCCCCGCGTTCACCGTGATGACCTGCGCGGCGAGGGCGAGGGTGCCCAGACCGCTCGTGCCTGCGCCGTCGGAAGTCAGGCTCACCGTCACGCTGCCGCTCAAAGCGCCGACCTCGCCGGTGTCCAAGCCGACCTGCAGGGCGGTGCTGTTTGCGCCGGGCGCGAGCAGGCTGACCGAGCCGCTGCCGAGCGCCCCGCCGGTGTTCGTGAGGATGATCGCGTCGAGTTTTTCCGAGAAGCCGTCGGCGGTCGCGGTATTCGTGAGGCTCAGGGTTTTCGCGGCAACGATGTCGCCGACGTGGTGGTTGCCGTTGAAGGTGAGCGGCGTGCCGAGCGAGTTCGGCGCGGCGAGGCGATAGACGCCGATCGTGTCGGTGCCGACTCCGCCTTGCAGCGCGGGCGAGCCGCCGACCGTGGTGTTCGTCACGGTGCCGCCGCTGGCGGTCACGAGATAGCTGCCGGCCACGGTGCTGCCGAAGGTTTGATTGGCCACCGCCTGGGCCGTTCCGCCGGCGTTCGGCGCGATCGTTCCGCCCGCCGCGGGCGCGCCGAGGGTGACTCCGCCGCCCGGTGCCACGGTGCTGCCGAGGCTGGTATAGGAAAGCGCGTCGCGGTTCGCGGCGATGGTGCCGGTATTGGTGAGCGTGGTGGTGATCGTGCTCGTCCCCGTGCCGACGCGGATGCTGTGCGCGGATGCAACGGTCGCAAGCGTGTAGGTCGTGGACAGGGCCAGCGAGCCGCTCGCGACGCCGAGATACTGGTGCGTGGCGTCGCCGGAAAGACTCAGCGTGTAGTTCGTGGCGCCGATCGTGATGAGCGAATTGCTCAGGCTGAAACCGCTGCTCACCAAACCGCCGCCAGCGGTGATCAGCGTGTAGGCCTGCGTCCCCGTCGCGAGCCCGGTCGCGGAGGCCAGCCGCGCGACGTCGATGGTGTTCGAGCCGCTCATGCTGACCGCGCCGCTGATCGTGATCCGGTCGCTGCTCGCCGGCGCGAGGTCGAAGCGCAGCGTCGCCCCACTCAGCGTGAGCGTGCTGCCGAGCGCCAGCGTGCCGATGTTCGCGCCGTCCTGCAGGCCGATCGTCCGTGCGCCGGCGTTGAGCGCGCCGGTGACGTTCGCGATCCCCGTTCCGTTGGCCGAAAGGGATTGCGCCAGCGTGTAGCCGGGCACCGCCGACACATTGTAGGTCGCACCGTTGGCGATGGAAATGCCCGCCGAGCCGTTGATCGCGCCACCGGCTCCGAGCGCCAGCGTCCCGGCGCTGATCGTCGTCGCGCCGGAGTAAGTGCTCGCGCCGCCGAGGCTCAGCGTGCCGGGGCCGAGCTTCGTCACGCTCACCGCACCGCCGCCCGCGCCAATCGAGTTCGTGATCGGGCTGGCGTAGGCCACCGTGCCGACCGCGTTGGTCGTGTCCAAGCCCAGCGTCGCGCCCGCCTTCAGCCCGTTGTTCGCGACCGTCGAAATTTGCGCCAGCAGCGTGCTGACATTTCCCGGCGTGAAGTCCGCCGCGCCGCCCACATTCACCACCAGCGTGGCGCCGCCGTTGACCACGATATTCGCCGGCGTCCAGCTCGCCGTCGTGCCGGTGTAAAGCGCGCCGGGTTTCGTGAATTGCAGCGTCCCGCCGCTCACGGTCGTCACTCCCGTGTAGGTGTTCGTCCCGCTCAGGCTCAGCGCGCCGGGGCCGAGTTTCGTGAAGCCCACCGCGCCGCCGCCCGTGCCCGTGGAGTTCACGAGCGGGCTGGCGTAAGTCACCGTCGAGGTCGCGTTCGTCGTGTCGAAGCCGAAGCTCGCGCCCGCTTTCAGGCCGTTGCTGTTCACCGCCGAAAGCGCGGTCAGCAGCGTCGTCACATTCCCCGTCGTGAAGTCGCTCGCCCCGCCCACATTCACCGCCAGCGTGGCCCCGCTCGCGACGATGATATTCGCCGCCGTCCAGCTCGCCGTCGCGCCCGCGTAGAGCGCGCCCGGCAGCGCGTATTGCAGCGTCCCCGCGTTCACATTTGTGAGCCCCGTCCCGGAGCCGAAGCCTGAGAGATATAGCGTGCCCGCCCCGGTTTTCGTGAGGTTCGCGCTGCCCCCGCGAAGGAACGACCCCGCCAGCCGCAGCGAGCCGCCCGTCACGTTGGCATTCAGCGTTTTCCCCGCCGCCAGCGCCACCAGCCCGCCCAGCGTGTCATTGCTCGCTGCGGTGTGCTCGAGCGTGCCGGAATCATTCACTGCGAGGTTGTTGTTAAACGTCGTCCCCGCCCCGCTGAGCGAACCGAGCCGCAGTTTGGCCGTCGCCCCGTCGATCCGAATCGCATTCACCAGCGTGTCCACCGCGCTCGTCGTCCCGCCGCCGCCGAAGATCGACATCGTCCCGTCCACCACCCGCAGCGTCGCCCCGTCGAGATCGTTGGCCAGGTTGTCGAGGATCAGCTCCCCGGCCCCGCCGTTTTTCACCAGCTCCAGATTGGCGAAGCCGCCGTCCGAGACCGCCCCGATCCGGAAGTCCGCGCTCCCCGCCACGATCAGGCTCCGCCCGTTTCCCGCGCCCAAAACCGTCGCATTCGCCGCCAGCACGCGCGTTGCCCCGGCCGCGTTATTGAACGTCAGCGTCGTGGTCGCGCCGGGATTCGCGTTGAAAATGACATTTTCCCACAGCGTGCCGGCCGCCCCGTCCAGCGTGAGCACCATGCTGGCCAGCAAGTCCACATCGTCGTCGCCGGGATCGACCCCGAGTGTCAGCGTCTGCGTGCCGGACCAACTCACGCCGTGCGCCATCCCCGCCAGCAGCAGCGAGGCGATGGACGACGCCAATACAGTACGCGCGAGAGCACGAACAGTCGGAGCGGAGGCCGATTTCATGGTTGGGTGGGGCAAAGATTCCGCAGGTGGACGGCGCGGAATGAGACGATTTTATCCGGCTCCCCACCCTCCGCCACCCCGATCTTGCATTTTCTGAAAAAAATTTCGCCACAGCCGCGGGCCATTTTCGCCGCCAAAATCCCCCATCCCGGAGGCAGCTAACCGCCTATGGAAAAACTCGCGGATCGTGAGGTGGATGGCGTCTAAAAAGTCATCCCGCTCCTGCTCTTGATCCTGATCCCTTCCCTCGCTGTCGAAGGATCAAGAGCAAGAGCAGGAGCAGGATCAGCCCGGTTTTTCAACAGGCTCCTAACCCCGGAAATCAGAACCGTGGCACCGCCGCTACGTCTCGCGACGGGTGCCTGAGACCTGATAGGTCCGCCCTTTCCAAGTGACGCCGCCGCGGGCGGAGCGCCGCCAGCTATTCAGCCCGATGGCGAGGGCGAGCGCCTGAGCGATGGGGTGCAGCAGGCAGCTCAGCCACGAGATGCGGAAGCGGACGGTGAGCAGGATGCGGATGAGGTAAATGACGGCGATTTGCGCGCCGACGAGCGGGCGGGGCGTGAGGATGACGAAGACGAACGGCAGCAGGAAACCGCAGAGTTGCCACGCCCCGATGGCGAGGAAGCCGAGGAGCGATTCCTCAAACGCGGCGCGGAGATTTTTCGTGAAGCCCTCCCACGTTTCGCCAAACGAGCGATACATCCGCACCGTGGAAAACTGAAGCGAGTCGCAGTTGAACAGGCGCATCCCCTGCCCCATCCGCGCGGTCACGGCGCGACCGAGCGCCACGTCCTCCACGAGGTGATCGCGCGCCGCCGCGTGCCCGCCGATGCGGTCGTACGCGGCGCGGGTGAAGAACATGAACTGGCCATTGGCCACGCCGAGAACCCACCGCGCCCAAGCGGGCGCGCGCGCGGCGAGGTGCGGGTGGTTTTGCAAAAAGCGCAGCAGCCAGTGCGGATACATGACCATGCCGAGGAGCACGATCATCGGGACGATGAGCCGCTCGCCGCAGGTCGCGGTGAGGAGCACGGGCCAGGCGGAGACGAGGTCGGCGCGGTGCCGGCGCGCGTAGGCGACGGCGGCGGAGACGGTGCCCGGCGCGTGCGCGGTGTCGGCGTCGGCGAAAAAGAGAAACTCCCCGCGGGCCTGCGCGGCGAGCTGGTGGCAGGCCCAGCCCTTGCCGGTCCAGCCCGGCGGGAGGGAAGCGCCGGGGATGACGCGGAGGCGGGTGCCGGTGGCGGCGAGTTCGCGGAGGATTTCGCCGGTGGCGTCGGTGGAGTGGTCGTCGAGGACGAGCAGTTCGAAGTTTGGGTAATCCTGCGCGAGCAGCGAACCCGCGCAGGTGCCGATGTTCAGCGCCTCATTGCGCGCCGGGACGAGGATGGAGACGAGCGGCGCGTCGTCCGCGGGCGGCGGCGCGGCGCGGCGCAGGCTGTCGAAGCACGCGAGATTGGCGACCACCCCGGCGAGGCCGAGCAGGAGCCCGGCGAGGATGGCGAGGTGGTAGAGCGTTTCGAGGTGTGGCATCGGGATCGGACTCTTTTTCTTACGCTTGTTCTTATTTTTTTTCCGATGTGAACGTGGGGAATGGAGGAAGTAAAAGAATCTGAAAAGGAAAACGAGGCTGGCTGGTGTGGTGTGGCAGTTTGAAAAATACGGCCGTCATCCTGAACGGAGTTTCGCCGTGGGCGAAGGCGGGAGGCGAAACGCAGTGAAGGATCGCTGACGGTACGCGGGCGGAGGCGGTCTGGTAAGATGCGCGCGCCCAATGCTCCGCTCCGCCTCCGCCCACATGCAGTCAGCGATTCTTCACTCCATTCCCGCCCGCCTT